>JAJXXA010000109.1 GCA_021781335.1 Actinomycetes bacterium | reverse complement strand
TTGCAACATGTGCCAGGTGTCGGACCCGCACGAGCGAGACGAGCCGTGGACGCCATGCGCGACCTCGACGGCGCTCTCCCCCTCTCTCACGAACGCCTCACCGATCGCCGCGCCCACATCCTCGCGGGGATGCCCCGAGAGAGTGACGTCATCGTGGCCGATCTGCTCGACGCGTTGAGCCAACACGCGAACGAACCCGTCGCAATTCACGCCGAGCGTATCCGTCGAGCACTCACCCCGCTCATCGTCAATGCCTACGACGATCCCGCGCCACGTCTCGAAGACCTGGGCGCCCTGGTGCTGGCCTGTGGCGACGCGACGCGCTTGAGCGACGTCGCGGCCGAGCAAGCCCTCGAACCACCGCTCTCCAGCGGGGACCTTGCGGGTCCACCCACCATTGACGAGGACTGGCTCGTGCTCTCCACTGTTCACTCGGCGAAGGGTCTCGAGTTCGACGCGGTGCACGTCATCCACGCCGCTGATGGCAACTTCCCCTCTGACATGGCGCTCTCCACTCCTGAGGGGCTCGAAGAGGAGCGCCGGCTCTTTTACGTCTCTGTCACCCGTGCTCGACGAGATCTCGCGATCTACGTGCCCCTTCGTTATCATCACCACCGCGTCCACGACGACCACTCGTGGGCGCAGCCCTCTCGGTTCTTGAGCGCCCGGGTGCGAGCGACTCTCGACGAGGTCCGCGTCGCTCGCGACGACGAGCCGTCACCCACGAGTCCGCGACGAACCATAGACGCCTCGAACACGGTCTCGGGACACCTCTCATCGTTGTGGTGAGCCCGCGCCGACTCTTCGAGCATCTGAGTGCACGAAGTTCGCAGTGAGATTGTTACCATGGCGCATGCGAATTGTGTCGTGGAATGTCAACGGGATCCGGGCGGTGCACCGAAAAGGGCTCTTCGTCCCATTCCTCGAAGCCCTCTCGCCCGACGTGATCTGTCTTCAAGAGGTGAAGGCCGAAGAACACCAGTCCGAGTTGATGCTCGAGGGCTACGACCAGTACTGGCATCCCGCTCAGAAGAAGGGGTACTCCGGCACCGCCATCTTCTCCAAACACCCGGTGCTCGCCGTCACGACCGGCCTGCCCGCTCAACTCGTGAAGAAGCACGGTCTGAGCGAGGACTCCTTCGGCAATCCCAACGACGAGGGCCGCGTCATCACCGCGGAGTATGACGACTTCTATCTCGTCACCGTCTACACGCCCAACGCGAAGGGCGACCTCAGTCGACTGTTGCTCCGACACGCCAAATGGGATCCGGCGTTCCGTGACTATCTGAGACAGCTCAAGAAGAAGAAGCCCGTGGCGGTGTGCGGCGACCTCAACGTGGCCCACACCGAGGATGACCTCGCGAACCCTAAGGCCAATGTCGGAAAAGCTGGATTCACCACCGAAGAACGCCACGGCCTCAATCAATTGATCGACACGGGTTTCGTCGATTCATTTCGCATGTTCACCCAGGGCAACGGTCACTACACGTGGTGGTCGAACTTCTCGGGTGCTCGAGCGAGGAACGTGGGGTGGCGCATTGATTACTTCCTCGTCTCAGACGACCTCGCCCCTCGCATCGCCGCGGCCGAGATCCACCCCGAGATCATGGGAAGTGACCACTGCCCCGTGAGTATCGTGCTCCAACGCTGAGCGCCACGCCCGTCGGCTGCAATCGTCGTTCGACGCACTTTCGGCGCCGACGTGTCTGTTCACGTGCTCGCGCCGCTGAACTGACTCTCGTAGAGGTTGTAGTAAGCGCCCTTGGCCCGCATCAGTGAGTCGTGGTCACCTTGTTCCACGATGCGCCCGTGCTCCATGACGATAATCGTGTGGGCGTCTCGAATGGTCGACAACCGGTGCGCGATGACAAAACTCGTGCGACCCACTCGCAGTCGCGCCATCGCCTCTTGGATGAGGACCTCAGTGCGCGTGTCAACGTTGCTCGTGGCCTCGTCGAGAATCAGGATGCTCTGGTCGGCGAGGAACGCGCGCGCGATCGTGAGCAGTTGCTTTTGACCAGAAGAGAGGTTGGACGCGTCCTCGTCGAGGATCGTCGCGTACCCCTCGGGCAGGGTTCGCACGAAACTGTCGACGTGCGCCGCCTCGGCGGCGGCGACCACTTCGTCGTCGGTGGCCTCGGGCTTGCCATAGCGGATGTTGTCGCGGATCGATCCCGAGAACATCCACGTGTCCTGCAGGACCATCCCGAACGCTCCTCGAACCTGGTCTCGGGTGAGATCGCGGTAATCAATCCCGTCGAGAAGGATCCGACCCGAGTCGATCTCGTAGAAACGCACGAGCAGGTTGACCACGGTGGTCTTTCCGGCACCGGTCGGGCCGACGATCGCCACGGTTTCTCCCGGCGCGACCACGAGGCTGAAGTCCTCGATGAGCGGTTCGTCGGGCTCGTATCGAAAGCACACCTTGTCCAAGGTGACCGAGCCCACCGACCCGGCGCCGAGGCCGAGGGGTGTTTTCTGTTCAATATCGCGTGGTTCCTCCTCAGCGTCGAGGAACTCAAAGACCCGCTCCGCGGACGCGACGCCGGACTGGAGCATGTTCATCTGGCTCGCGATCTGGGTGATGGGCATCGTGAACTGACGTGAGTACTGGATGAACGCGGTGACGGCACCAAGCGAGAGCAGTCCCGACGCCACCCGGTATCCGCCGAGCACCGCGATGGTCACGTAGTTGATATTGGAGATGAATTGCATCGATGGCTGGATCATCCCCGAGAGGAACTGGGCCTTGAAGCTCGCGCCGTAGAGTGACGCGTTCTGACGGTTGAACTGCTCGACGGTCACCGCGCTTCGCCCGTAGACCTGGACGAGTTCGTGACCGGTGTGAGTCTCTTCGACCAGCCCGTTGAGCAAGCCCGTCTCGCGCCACTGGTCAGCGAAATGTCGCTGGGAACGCTTGGCGATCAGGGTGGTGACGACCAGAGCGAGCGGTATCGTGACGAGACTGACCGCGGCGAGCAGCGGCGAGATCCAGAACATCATCCCGAGCACTCCAACGATCGTGAGAATCGAGGTCATCAACTGGCTGAGACCTTGTTGGATGGTGGTGGTGAGGTTGTCGATGTCGTTGGTCACCCGGCTGAGGACGTCACCGTGGGAGTGGCTGTCGAAGTAGCGAAGTGGGAGCCGACTCATCTTGGCTTCGACGTCACCGCGCATCTGTGACATCAGCCGCTGGGTGAGGCCCGCCATGGTGTAACCCTGCAGGTAGTTGAACGCCGCGCCGACCAGGTACACGAGTGCCGCGAAACCGAGCACCTGACCCATGCGCGTGATGTCGACGCCGACCCCCGGGGTGACGTTCATCCCCGAGATCATCGAGGCCAATTGACCGTGCCCGTGCGACCTCAGGAGTTCGATCGCCTGCGCCTTGGTCGTCCCGAGTGGAAGCCTCTTGCTCACGATGCCGTCGAACAAGATATTGGTGGCGTTGCCCAGGATCTGGGGACCCGACACCATGAAACCAACTGACGCCACGCCGAGCACCAAGGCGAGGGCGAGCTTGAAGCCCTCGGGACCGAGGAGCGAGAACAGGCGCCGGGTGGTGCCTCGAAGGTCCTTGCTCTTCTGTACGGGCACCCCTGCGCCGCGCATCGGTCCCATGCCCATACTCATCGCGCAGCCTCCGCGCCGAGTTGGGAGACCACGATCTCTCGATACGGGTCGCAGTTCCCTAGCAGTTCCTCGTGCGTACCCGTGCCCACGACACGACCGTCGTCAAGCACGATGATCCGGTCCGCGTGCATGATCGTGCTGACGCGCTGGGCCACGATGATCACCGACGCGCCGGCGGTGCCGGTGCGCAACGCTTCGCGCAGTCGCGCGTCGGTCGCCGCGTCCAGGGCGGAGAAGCAGTCGTCGAAGAGATAGATGCTGGGCTCTTTGACGAGCGCTCGCGCGATGGCGAGGCGCTGGCGTTGTCCGCCAGAGACGTTGGTGCCACCCTGGTCGATGCGCGCGTCCAGAACACCGGGCATCTCGCGCACGAAGTCGCTCGCTTGGGCGATCTCGAGCGCTCGCCAGAGCTGCTCGTCTGTGGCGTCTTCGCGTCCGAAACGAAGATTGGTGGCGACCGTGCCACTGAACAGGTACGCCGCCTGGGGCACGATACCGAGTGTGGCCCACAGTTCCTCGCGGGCTTGATCACGAACGTCGACACCGTTGACGAGCAGGTGCCCCTCACTCGCGTCAAAGAAGCGAGGAATGAGGTTGAGCAGTGTTGTCTTGCCGCTGCCCGTGCCGCCGATGATCGCACTCGTGGCGCCCGGCTCGAAGGTGAAGCTGAGCCCTTCGAGCACGGCCCGCTCGCTGCCGGGGTACGCGAAGGACACGTTGGAGAACTCCACTCGACCGCTCGTCGCGTTCGGGCTCACCGGGTGCGCGGGGTCCACGATCACCGGCGCCGTGTCGAGGACCTGCATGACACGTTCGGCACTCGCGGCCGCTCGCGGCAACAAGATGGCCACCATCACGGCCATCATCACCGAGAGCAGGATCTGCAAGATATAGGTGAGAAACGCCGTGAGGTTGCCAATCGGCATGGCGCCCTCGTTGACCAGTCGCCCGCCAAACCAGATCACCGCCACTGACGAGAGGTTGAGGATCACCATCATGGTGGGCAGCATCAACGCGAAGGTGCGATTCACGTTGAGCGCTGTCTTGGTGAGCGCGACGTTGGCCACGTCAAAGCGCTGGGCTTCAGACTCGTTGCGCACGAATGCGCGGATGACCCGCACGCCGGTGATCTGCTCGCGCAACACCTCGTTGATGCGGTCGATCTTGGTCTGCATGGAGCGGAACTGGGGGACGACCTTCACCATCACGGCGCCCACGAAGATCCCCATGACGGGCACCGCCACGAGCAGAAGCAGAGATAATTTGAGGCCCTCGTGCAACGCCATCACGATGCCGCCGAAGCACATGATCGGCGCGATCACCATCATGGTGAGCGCCATCTGCAAGAAGAGCTGGATCTGTTGGATGTCATTGGTGTTGCGCGTGATGAGCGACGCCGTGCCAAAGGTGTTCATATCGCGCGCCGAGAAACTCTGGACCCGGGCGAAGACCGCGCCGCGGATATCGGCGCCCGCGCCCATCGACACCTGGGACGCCCAGTAGATCGCGATGATCGAGAAGACCCCGATAATCAGTGCCAGCGCCAACATCCATTCACCGGTGTGCACGATGTAGTGCAGATTCCCGGTGATGACGCCGTCATTGATGATGTCGGCGTTGAGGTTGGGTAGGTACAGGTTGCCAACGGTCTGGGCGACGAGCAACACGACCAGGATCGTGATCTGGCGATAGTAGGGGCGCAGGTACGTTCGAAGCAGTCGCCAGAGCAGCATCTAAGCCCCCCGTCGAGTCGTCGCGCGACGCCGAGGCTTCTCACCGGTGACGCCCGTGGCGCTCGGCGCCACGGGGGCCTGCAGTCCGTGACCGATCTGGTCAAACGCGTCTCTCAATATCTGGGCGAACGACTTCTTTCCCCCACTCCCTCGCCACGTGCTGATCGACGCACGAAACGCGGCGGTCGCGACCGCGGTCACCAATGTTGGGTACAGGTCGAGTGTCGGGTCGGTGGCGCTTCGAGAAGCGACGGTCTCGATCATGGCGCGCTCGAAGACAACGAATGACGCGAACATCCGAGGTACCAGAACCGGATTCTTCTCCAGGACCCGCATACGAAGGGGCCATTCGTCGCGCGCCTCATCGTGCAGGCGCTCCAGTACGACGCGCAATGATTCGAGTGGTGCCTCCTCGCGCGGACGTTCGAGCAACGCCAGACGAAGCTGCTCGACACGCGACGCGTCAAAGCCGACGATGGCGTCTTCCTTTGAGGGGTAGTGGGCGTAGAAGGTGCGAAGCGCGACGTCGGCCTCGTCAGCGATGTCCTCGACGGTCACCTCGTTGAGGTCACGCTCGGCACACAGCCGCAGTGCCGCCACGCGCAGCGCCTGGTGTGTTTGGGACTTCTTTCGCTCGCGACGCCCAACCTCTGGTGCAGACATGGAGCCAGTATGCCACTTCACTGCACGTTGTGCAATTTCGCAGACCACGCACAACACTCCACTCCGCCCGACGTGAGAGGACCGGCACCGTCGTCGCCTTCGCGGAGCTTCGATTCGCTGTCGGGGATGCATCGCACTCATAATGGACAGATGGACGCGAGCACACTTCCCCGGCGCTGGCTCTGCGACATGGACGGTGTGCTCGTCAGCGAAGGACGCATGATCGCCGGGGCTGACCGATTCATCGCGCGGCTTCGAGAGACCGGACATCCGTTTCTCGTGTTGACCAACAACTCGTTTCTCACCCCTGAGCGGTTGTCAGAACGTCTTTCAGCCATGGGTCTCGAAGTCGCCCCCAGCGAACTGTGGACCTCGGCGATGGCGACCGCCCGTTTCGTCCAGTCCCAGCACCCCGACGGCACCGCATTCGTGATCGGCGAAGCGGGCATGCATGAGGCCATACGCGCAGTGGGCTACAAAGAATCCGACCAGTCACCCGAGTACGTCGTCCTGGGCGAGACCCAGAACTATTCGTTCGAAGAGTTCGCCACGGCGATTGGCCTGATCGAACGCGGGAGTCGGTTCGTAGCGACCAATCCCGAGACCACCGGTCCCGGCGTAACGGGTTCCTTGCCGGGCTGTGGCGCGATGGCCAAGCTCATCGAAAGTGCTACCGGTGTGAAGCCCTACTTCGTAGGCAAACCGAATCCCGTCATGATCCGCGAAGCACTGCGCATTCTGGGCGGCCATTCACAGTCGGCGGTGATGGTCGGCGATCGCATGGAGACCGACATCCTCGCGGGCGTCGAAGCGGGACTGGCCACGATCCTCGTGTTGTCCGGTGTCACCCGTGAACATGAGACCCACCACCTGGCGTACCGACCATCTCGCATCGTTGACTCCATCGCCGACTTGATCGACGAGATCTGAGCGGGAACGCACGATACGAGGCGCGTCGAAGCTAGCGAGGATCCTCGCTCAGCGCCGTGAGAAACGAATCGGCCCAGTCATAGACCGTACGACGCAAGGTGTGACGGCGCATGCGCGCCATGCGGGTCTTCGCCTCTTTAGGGCTGGCCTTCACCGCGCTGCATATTGCCTCTTTGAGGCCGTCGAGGTCGTGAGGATTCACCATGAACGCGCCTCGCAGTTCAGCAGCGGCCCCCGCGAATTCGCTCAACACCAAGCGGCCAGTCATGTCGGCACGACTCATCACGTATTCCTTCGCCACCAAGTTCATTCCGTCGCGAAACGGAGTGACGAGCATCACGTCCGCGGCCAGGTACAGCGCCACCAGCTCTTCGAACACCAGGTTCTGATGGATGTAGTGGATGACGGGACTGCCCACGTGGCCCTGGTCTCCGTTGGCGCCGCTCACGAGTTGCTCGAGTGATCGCCGTTCTTCTTCATAATGAGCATCGGATTCTCGACTGGGCACCGCAATCTGGACCATCACGTGCTCGCCCGGCACTAAGAATCCATCGGCGTAGAGCTCAGACACCGCGCGGATCCGCTGTCCGATGCCTTTGGTGTAATCGAGTCGGTCCACGCCGAGCAGCACCGTCGTCGGATTTCCGAGTTCGAGCCGTATGGCTGTCGCGCGGGCGCGAATAGCCGGGTTGGCCACCATCTCAGTTATCTGGGCGCAGTCGACCGATATCGGATACGCGCCGAGGCGCACGACTCGACCTTCGAAGTTCAGGTGTGTCGCCGAACCGTCGGCGCTCGTGAGGCGACGAGCGATCCGAGCGAAGTTGGTCGCGTCAGAGTGCACTTGGAAGCCCAAGAGGTCCGCGCCGAGCAGTCCTTCCAATATCTGACGACGCCACGGCAGTTGCATGAAGAGTTCCGCCGAGGGGAATGGGATGTGCAAGAAGAACCCGATGCGCACGTCGGGTCGCAGGCGTCGAAGTAGGCGCGGCACCAGCTGTAGCTGGTAGTCCTGGATCCAGACCGTTCCACCCGGAGCCACCGATTCAGCGGCTGCTTTAGCGAATCGCTCGTTCACCGCTTGGTAGGCCTGCCACCACGTTCGGTGGAACTCGGGGTAACGGATCGCGTCATGGTAGAGCGGCCACAGTGTGGCGTTTGAGAAACCGAGGTAGAACTCCGCGTACTCCTCTTCAGTGATCTCCACGGCCTTCAGCTGGATGCCGTCATAGACCGGAGGTGGCGCCCTGTGCTCGGACGATCCCGGCCAACCAATCCACAGACCGTTGTTCTTCACGAGCACCGCCGTCAGGGCTGAGGCGAGCCCGCCCGGGCTCGGTAACCACTCGCCACCGTCACTGGTCGACGAGTAACGCACCGGCAGTCGGTTTGCGAGGACCACCAGCTCGGCCAACGAATGTCCTAACGACACGTCGCTCGAATCCTTGATGGCAGGTCCAACCTCGTCATCTCGTACCTGCGTCACGTTGCTCACCTCTGGGCAAGCATACGGTTGAGCGACCACCTCGGTATCGGGGAAGTCGTGCGTGTCACCGCGGTTGATACCCGGTTCTCACGATTCTCACAGAGAACTCGCACCCAAACCTTCGAGTATTTTCGACCTACGAATAACGACGTCACGTGACGACAGACGTCACACGCCGTTCACGCAACCGCTTCAGTGTCGTCCTCGCGGCCGGTGCGTCCTTTATCCACCGTCGCGGCGTGGTGCCACCAACTGTCATGATCGCCCGAGTTGCCACGCACATCCCTCGCCCGCTCTTCTGCAGTTATCACGCGAAGAACGGCGTTGATGAGTGCGAGGTGCGTGAGGGCCTGGGGGAAGTTCCCGAAGTGACGACTCGTCACCGGATCGATCTCTTCGGCGTAGAGGCCGAGCGCACTGGCCGCCGCGATCAATTTCTCGCAGTGTGAGCGCGCGAGGTCCAGCTCACCAATCAAGACGAGCGCCGAGACGAGCCAAAACGAACAGATGGTGAAACTCTGCTCGGACTCGCCGTCGAGTCCGTCATCAGTCGTCTTGGTCCGATAGCGGTAGACGAATGCCCCATCGCCGAGCTCGTCAGCAATGGCAAAGACAGTCGCGCGTTGTCGTTCGTCATCGAGGGGTAAGAACCCGACCATGGGCAACATCAACAGCGAGGCGTCGAGTTCCTCCGAGCCATACGATTGGGTGAAGACGCCCCGGGCGCCGATGCCGTGTTCACAGACGTCCGCGTGGATCTCCTCGGCCGCCGCGCGCCAACGTTCGGCGTCGCTCGTCTGATTTCGAAGGTCCGCGAGTCGAGCGCCACGATCGAGCGCCACCCAGCACATGACCTTGGAGAACGTGAAGTGTTGGGGCTCGCCACGAATCTCCCAGATTCCCCGGTCCGGACTGCGCCACCGCTGTAACGCCGCCTCCACTGAGTGAACAACAATGCGCCACGACCGGTCGGTTAATGATTCGCCCGAGCGGGTCTGTTCAAAAATGCAGTCCACGACTGCGCCGTAGATGTCGAACTGGGTCTGATCGAACGCTGCGTTACCCGCGCGCACCGGCTTACTCTCGGCGTAACCGCTGAGATGGTCGAGTTCAACCTCCAATTGATTGGATGTGCCATCGACCGGGTACAAGACCTGCATCTCATGCAACGGCAAGAGACCCACGCCGTGCTCGTCCACCGGCTCGAGGACCTCACTCAAGAACTGCAGAAACGCTTCGGCCTCACTCTCAAAACCGAGCGAGTGCAGCGCACGCAGTGCGAACGCGGTATCACGCAGCCAGGTGTAGCGATAATCCCAGTTGCGCGAGCCACCCAACTGCTCGGGGAGCGAAGTCGTCGACGCCGCGAGCAGCGCACCACTCGGCGTGTAGGTGAGACCCTTCAAGGTGAGGACACTTCGTTGGAGGAACTCGCGCCACGGGTGGTCGGGGAAGTTACCGCCGGCGATCC
>JAJXXA010000146.1 GCA_021781335.1 Actinomycetes bacterium | reverse complement strand
TTGACACCCATCCGCCCCATTGGCGAGCGCATCCGCGTGTGGAAGGAACTCACCGGCAAGAAGATCGAATTCGTCAACCTGGACCTCGCCCAAGAGTACGACCGGCTGGAGACCTTGCTCATCAACGAGCGCCCCGACGCCATTGTCCACTTCGGTGAGCAGCGCGCCGCGCCGTACTCAATGCGTGACACCAGGTCCAAGCGCTACACCGTTGACAACAACGTTCGCGGCGCACACAACGTGTTGGCGGCGATTGTCGCCAGTGGCCAAGACATCGCGCTCGTGCACCTGGGCACCATGGGTGTCTACGGTTACGGGTGGTCGGGCTCGGCGCCCATCCCCGAGGGCTACCTCACGGTCAAGGTGCCCACACCAGATGGCGACATCGAACGCGAGATCCTGCACCCGGCGAACCCCGGATCCGTCTACCACCTGACCAAGACGCTCGACCAGTTGCTCTTCGCTTTTTACGCGTCCAACGACCAGATTCGAATCACTGACCTGCACCAGGGGATCGTGTGGGGCACCCAGACCCCCCAGACCGCGCTGGACGAGCGCCTCATCAACCGTTTCGACTACGACGGTGACTACGGGACGGTCCTCAACCGTTTCCTCATGCAAGCCGCGATCGGCCACCCCCTCACCGTGCACGGCACAGGTGGACAGACCCGCGCATTCATCCACATCCGTGACACCGTGCGTTGCATCCAGATCGCATTGGAGAACCCACCCGCGCGCGGCGACAAGCCCATGGTATTCAACCAGGTCACCGAAACCCACCGCGTCATCGAATTGGCGCAATTGATATCTAAGTTGACCGGCGCCGAAGTGGCGTTGCTGCCAAACCCGCGTCGCGAAGCCGCCGAGAACGAGCTCAACGTGAGTCGTGACCGCTTCCTTGCACTGGGTCTCAATCCGACCAAGTTGTCCGAAGGCCTCCTCGAAGAGGCTCGAGACGTCGCGGAGCGCTACCGTGACCGCGCTGATACCACCAAGATCATCGCGCGATCAGTGTGGCGTCAAGGCATGGAGACCTCGCCAGACCTGGTTGAGGGCTAGAAAGCCTCGACGCGGCGCATCGGCGACGCCGCTCAGAGTTACGCCGTTGTTCGGGCTCGGCGTGGCAAAATCCGCGGGTTGATGGACGTCTCGTGTGAGACTCCCACCATGTCCAATATCTATCAATACGTCCGTCATCCCCGCTCGGCGGAACTACGCCACGGTTCGCCCGTCAAGACCAGTGACCTGCGCCGGGTAAATCACGAGAATCCCATCGTGCGATTCAATGCACGCTTCGGACTGAAGATCACTTTGGTGGTTGGAACCATGTGGGCCGCGTATCTCTTCACGTTCCTCGCGCTGTTGGCGCTACCTTCGGCAATCAAACAGGGCACCTACTTCGTTGTGGTGTGGCTGTCGAGCAGCTTCTTGCAGCTCGTACTGTTGCCGATCATCATCGTCGGTCAGAACATCCAAGCTAATGCCGCCGACAAGCGTTCCGAGGACACGTACAAGGACGCCGAGGCGGTCTTGAAAGAAGCCGAGGAGATCCAAAAGCACTTACTGGCCCAAGATGAAGTGATCACTTCGATCATGACGCGCCTCGAGAAGTTGACGGGTCAGGCGGAATCGACGCCGACCCCGGACTGAGGTGCCCGTCGTCGTGAGGGAACGGCGCGTGGCTACTAAATTGGCGTGAGGAAGATTCCTCGAGCCTGCGTCTGGTCAGTCACGGGTGACGCCGTCGTCAGCGTTCGAGGGAGCGAAGAGAAGAGTCTCGGTGCACGCGATTCATGGATTGTTATTGGCGTCATCGACTCCGCCGACGCTCTTTAATGTGCATCGGGGTCAGGCATTGCCCGCGGCCCGCTTCGTCGTGGTCTTCGTGCCACTGATGGCGCTCTTGTTCTACTGGTCCGTCGTTCGTCGAAAACGGAAGTAGCGATGAGCGACGCGGTGCGTTACATCCCGCTCGACGCGAGAGGTTGGCGTCTCGCGATGGGGCTTCGTCCACTCGAAGAGTCGAAGTGGATTGAAGTTGACGCGCACCGCGACGAGGAACTGGCGCTCAAGACTGCGTTGCTCGCCGACCAGCGAGACGTCGTCGTGGCGACGAGACCCGAGGGCGATGAGGCGAGTGCGGAACTCCTCGAAGAGATCGTGGGTAACCTACGCACCTACCATCCGTCGCTGCCACACGAGGTGGACCCTGAAGAGCACCCCATCGTCGCCGCGAGTCGATTGGTGCAAGAGGACCTGTGCGTCTTGGTTCGAAGTGACCAGTGGCGACTCGTCGCGGCGAGCGTGTGCTTTCCATCGCGCTGGAGTCTGGCCGAAAAGATTGGCACGACCATGGACGAGATCCACGTGCCGGTGCCCGACTACGACGACGAACTGAGCCAACCCACCAACGCATTGTTCGAGCGGTTGAAGCCCGAACGATCGTTCTGGCGCCTCAATTGGACGCTGCTCGACAGCCCGCTCCTCCACCAGCCGATCGCGACGCGAACGAGTCCGTCGGGTCGTCTCGAGGACTGGTCGTTTCGCGTTGAGCGTCAGACCCTTCGTCGTCTTTCACGCACGGGGGCAATTGTGTTCACGATACGGACCTACGTGGAGTCTCTGGACGTGCTGTGTCGCAGCGACGAGGATTTCTCAGCGAACCTGTTGCACGCCCTCGACACCGCACCACCCTCGATGCAGCGCTACAAGGGTTGGCTGGGCGTGCACGACCACTTGCGATCAATCCTGAGTTCGTAGCTAGGAGCGCAGCAGGTCCTTCGCGATGGCTATCACCTGCATCTCGTCGGTGCCCGCATAGATACGAAGGACCCTCGCGTCTCGGCTCAGTTGCTCGACGCGAAATTCCGCAATGTACCCGTTGCCCCCGAAGATCTGGATCGCGTCGTCGGCTACCTGGCACGCTGCTTGGGCTGCGTAGAGCTTCATCGCCGACGCCTCAGCGAAGGTTGGGACCGCGCCCTTCGACGAGCGCTCAATGTGGGCGAAGACCATGTTGCGCACGTTGATACGGGCGATCTCCATCTGGGCGAGCTTCAACTGGACGAGTTGATAGTCGCCGATGGGGGTCCCCCATAACACACGGTTCTTCGCGTATTCAATGGAGAGCTTCACGCATTCTTCAATGATGCCGAGCGCCATCGCCGCAACACCCGCGCGTTCGGCGACGAAGTTGTCCTTGGCGCTTTGCCGCCCTCCACCTTTGGGCTCTTCGCTCTCACCGAGGAGCCGATCACGACCAACGCGCACGTCGCTCAAGAAGACTTCGCCAGTGGGTGAGCCGTGCTGTCCCATCTTTCGCATCGGCCGGGCTTGTTCGAGACCCGGCATTCCCTTGTCGAGGATGAAGGTCAAGACTTTGCGATTTCGCACGTTGTCGCCGCTCGCGTCGTCGAGCTTGGCGTAGACGACCAGGGTGTCCGCGTACGGTCCGTTGGTGATCCAGGTCTTTTGGCCGTTCAAGATGTAGTCGTCGCCGTCACGTATCGCGCTCGTGCGCATGCCGCCCAAGGCGTCCGAGCCGGAGTCGGGTTCGGTGATGGCCCACGCGCCGATCTTGTCGAGGGTCATGAGGTCCAATCCCCAGCGCCGCATCTGCTCGGGTGTACCGAGCTTGTTGATCGTGCCCGCCGCGAGACCGGTCGAGACGCCGAGCGACGTCACGAGCCCGGGGCTCACCCGACACAGTTCAATGGTGGAGATCAATTGGGCGCTGGCGTCGGAGGTGTCACGCTCGCGCGCAGGTTCACCAGAGACCTTGCGGGCCAGCTGGCGCTCGAAGCTCTCGCGCGCCATGTCCTTCAGCCCGAACGTGTCGTACATCTTTCGAAGGATCTCGTACGGGGGGACCCCATTGTGTTCGAGGTCGTCGAGGTGCGGTCGGATCTCCTCGTCGACGAAACGGCGCACGACCGCGATGATCGCTTGATGTTCTTCAGACCACTCGTACATTCCCTACGCCTCCCAACTCACTCGGTTCAAGGTGTTTCGATCGGTGTGCATGATGATCGTGGGGTGTCGTTGATGTTCGACCACCGTGGTCTCGTCATAGGAGAAGTAGTCCTCGCCGATCGTGATGGTGACGTCAAAGCGGGTGGTTTTGGCAATGGCGTCGAGGTACCGGTTCGAAAGGATGCCGTAGGTGTTCGAGCCGAGCGTTGCCTCAAGCTTGAACGTGGTCGCGTCGGGCTCGACCGTGGCACCCGCGATCAACGCTGAGGCGCGCGGTATGAGAAAACAACGCATCACCTCGCTCGTGTTGGCGTCCCACATCCAGTATCCGACTTCGGTGTGAAAGGGGGTGTCCTCGTCGAGTTTCCAGGCTGCGGTTCGATAGTCGAGGCCGTAGAGGGACTGCTCACCGTTGTCGACGGGACCAAAGGGTTTGAAGGTGGTCTTCTCGCGAAAAGGGGTCTCGGCGATCTTGCCCTTGTCGTTGTGGAACGCGACATCGAGCCCGGTGTACTGCGATTCCCAAGTGCCGACGAGACCAGCCAGGGGCCCCCAGTTCTCGTACGCCATCAGTGAGTACTCCTATGCCTCGCGCGGCAGCCTGCGCCAGGGTAATCCTACGATGCGACCGGCTCGGGCGTTGACGCGCGGCCCACGAGTTGATCGAGCAGGGCCTGGACCCACTGCATCTGGTCCATGGCAGCGACCACCAAGGCGACGCCGAGCCACGGTTGACGGTGTGATTGGGTGACGTAGAGCGCGACGAGCAACACTTGGGATACGACACGGCGCCCGCTCGATGCGCCCGAAACCCGTTGAATGACTCGCTCGCTCGTCGCGAGGACGTTGTAGCCGGGGATGAACGCCGCGAGCTTCCATGCGCCGTCAAGTTCTCGAAGGGCCAGTGCGAACAGCGCCGTACCCGCACACAAGAGCGCCAAACCCGTGTCGATGCAAGTCTCGGCCAACCACAGGGGCATCGGAGCGTGCGTGCCGGGCCAATGGGCGAGCGTGCTCGTCACGATGCCGATTCCCGCAAAAAGGGCCGCCACCCCGTAGCGCAGCAGCCAGTGTAGGGCTGTGATCAGGGGGATCGACGTTGCTAGCGAGTCCGCAGGAGCCTTTTCACCGTAGGGTCGCGTGACCTCGGACCAGCTCGTGCCGGTCCATACGCGCCATTGACGCTCACCGCTCGGGTCGGGGTACCAACCCGGCGGCGCCTGGTTCGGTGGCGTAATACTCATCGCACTAGCCTCCCATACAAACGACTGAAGGAGGACCGATGACTTCTCAACGTGGAGCGGCGGCCCCGACATCGGGCACCCAGGATCAGGTTGCCCTTGACGAAGTAGCGCTCGATCAGGCGGTCAGTGAGGTCAGCGCCCGACGTGATGCGTGGGCCGCTACCCCTCCTCGCGAGCGTGCTCGCTTGCTCGAGCGCATTGTGCACGACACCTACGAGGTCGCCGAAGAATGGAACGCGAGCGCGTGTGCTGCGAAGGGTTACGACCCCGATGGACCGGTCGCGGGAGAAGAACTCTTCAGCGGCGTGGGCACCTTCATGCGTATGGCCCAGGCGTTTCGCCAGTCGATGCTCGACATCGCAACCACCGGACGACCGCAGTACCCCGGGCCGGTGCGCCATAAGCCGGGAGATCGTATCGCCGTCCAAGTCATGCCCGCGAGCGCCTTTGACAAGGTGCTCTACGCCGGGATCAGTGGCGAAGTGTGGATGGAGCCCGGCGTGGACGAGGCCGAGGTCAAAGCGGACCAGGCGCAGGCCTACGCATCTCCCGCTGATCACGCGGGCGTGTCGCTGGTCCTTGGCGCGGGCAACGTCGCGTCACTCGGACCACGCGACGTGCTGAGCAAGCTCTTCGCCGAAGGCAAGGTCGTCGTCCTGAAGGCGAATCCGGTGAACGACTATCTCATCCCGTACTGGCAGCGGGCCATGGCGTGTTTGATCGACGAGGGGTTCCTTCGTATCGTGCGCGGCGGGGCCCAGGTGGGTGCCTACCTCACGAATCATCCGTTGATCACCGATATTCACGTGACGGGATCGGACAAGACGCACGACGCAATCGTCTTTGGTGTCGGTCCAGACGGTGCACGGCGCAAGGCCAACAACGAACCACTGATCACCAAGCCAGTGAGTTGCGAGTTGGGCAACGTGTCGCCGGTGGTCATCGTGCCCGGGGAGTGGAGTGCCAAGGAGATCGAGTACCAGGCACGTCACGTGGCGACGATGGTCTCGAACAATTCGGGATTCAACTGTCTTACGCCGAGGGTGATCATCACTCACAAGGGGTGGGCCCAACGAGAGGAATTCTTTGGCGCTCTCGAGCGGGTGTTCAAGACCCTGCCCACGAGAACGCCCTATTACCCCGGCGCCGAAGAACGTCGTTCGCAGTTTCTTGCCGCGCACCCTGACGCGCATCAAATCGGCGAGGTGTCCGAAGGGACGATGGCGTGGACGATCGTTCGCGATGTGGACGCGTCCAATATCGATGACATCTGTCTCAACGTGGAGGCGTTTTGCGCACTGACCAGTGAGACCGCTCTCGACGCGGCCTCTACGACCGAGTTCATAAAGAAGGCGACCGACTTCTGCAACGACGTCGTGTGGGGGACCTTGTCAATGACCCTGCTCGCCGATCCTCGAACCATGAAGGACCCCGCTACCGGTCCCGCGATCGAGCAGGCCATTGCGGATCTTCGTTACGGGTCGATCGGAGTGAACCTGTGGCACGCCATGAGCTTCGTGTTCTCGACGACCGCGTGGGGGGCGTACCCCGGCCACCGCGCGAACGACATTCAATCCGGGACGGGCTTCGTAGGCAACGCGTTCTTGTTCGCGCGGCCCCAGAAGTCCGTGGTGCGCGGCCCCTTCATCTCAAACCCTTCGCCCGCGTGGTTTGCGACCAATGCCAACGGTGGTCAGGTGATGCGAAAGCTTCTCGCGTTCGAAGCCCACCCGTCGTGGCTAAAGATTCCTGGTCTGATGGCGGCCGCAATGCGTCATTAGGGTCGCAGCGTGAGTAGCGTGCTCACGCCGATCGCGGCGCACGTCGCAGAACCGCACGCCACGTCCACGAGGGGCGAAGGCACGTAGCGCAGTGGGTGGACCACGTACGAGGAGCCCGAGAGGGTGGCGAGCCACGCGCCGCCCGATGTGTTCTCTCCCACGACCACACAGCTCTTGAGTGTCGTGCACGCGAGCGCGTTGGCCTTGACGGGCAACGCGCTCGTACGCCACAGTCGCCCGAACGTCGAGGTCCGCACGACGAGCGATGTCGTGGTGGTATCTGCGAGACCTACGCACGATGTGCCCGTGCAGTGCAGTGAACCCAGACCCAACCAGGTCGACGGGGTCGTACGCGCGGTCCACGTGACGCCCGCGTCGTGGGTCACCTCGACGTCCAGGGTCCCCGCACCGCTCACGGCGCTGACCATGCACGTCAACGCGTCGCTACACGAGACGTCCTTCACGGTCTCGGCGAGGGTCCACGCGAGTGGCGTGGGAGTAGACCACGTGACACCACCATCGCTCGTGAACGAGATCGCCGAAAGACTCGCTGAGGTGTTCGCCGATCCGTTCGTCGACGTGACGTTAACAATCGCCGCGCACGAACTGGTAGCGAAGCAATCGAGTGCACGTACGCCTTCGCTTGGCGCGGGCTGACCTTGAACGCTCACCGACTGTGACGATGCGTTGTAAGCCCAGAGGAGCGTCCCGCTCGGTTGGATGCCGCCAATGAGACAGCCGGTCTTCCAACACGACGTCGAGGTGATCAGTGATGACGGTGCGCTTGGAACGTTGAGCGACGACCAGGCGCCACTGCTCTGACGGTATTCACCAACTGACGTGGGAACGAGTTCGGAGCCGGTGGTGCCGAGCGCGATACAGGAGTTGCTCGAAGTGCAGCTCACCTTGTGAAGTGGTACCGAGATGCTGATCGAGGGGACGCCGGTGACCCGGGCGACCGCGCTCGTAGTGCTGTTGCAGCCCGCGAGGACCAGAGCGGAACCGCAGAGCACGACGAGGGCGCGCCAGGTATGACGTACGCGCGCGGATCGTGGGCTCATGGGTTCCTACGTGCTTTCATCTGACCAAGGGTGTTGCTCGATGTTACCGAGCGTGTCGCGGTTCGAGACGGCGCCTGAGCGCGGCGTACCCTTTACACATGAGCTGGGTGGACATCGTCATCATCGTGGCAGTGGCCCTCGGGGTGCTGCGAGGACGAAGCGAAGGGGCACTTCGCCAGATTGCGAGCCTCGCGGGACTCGTAGTGGGCTTTCTCGTCGCGACCATGGTGGCCCCTCGCGTGAGTTCACAGTTGACACACGCGAGTTGGCGTCCACTCCTCGCCCTCGGCATCGTCCTGGTCGGCTCGATGCTCGGCAGTTACTTCGGCGGCGTCCTCGGCATGATGGGCGCGCGATCACTTCGGGCATTGAAGCTCGGCGCGGTCGATCGGATCGCGGGTGCGGCGCTTGGGGGGATCGGATCGCTCGTCGTGTGCTGGCTCCTCGCGGGACTGCTGGGTTCGGTCACCTGGGGCTCGCTCGCGACCGGCATACAGAACTCGCGCATTCTCGCAGTGATGGACCGCGCGATGCCCCCGCTGCCGGCGATGGAGGCTCGCGTGCAAGCCCTCTTTCGAAGTGCGGGCTTTCCCGCCGTCTTCGCCAGCATCGTGGCGCCGACGCTGGCGCCGGTGGCAACCCCGAGTCAGCTCGGTCCTTTGGTGTCGGGTCTCGGCGGTCCGAGCAGCGTGGTCAAGGTGCTCGCGAGCGGTGCGTGTGGTGCGATCAGTCAGGGAACAGCGTTCTTTGTCTCTGCGCATCTGGCGGTCACCAACGCGCACGTGGTCGCTGGGTACTCACGAGTGAGCGCTGGTGGCGCCCTCGCACAAGTCGTGCTCTATGACCCGCTGCACGACATCGCCATCTTGCGCGTGCCGTCGCTCAACGAACCGGCCCTTCACTTCCAGACACCCGTCCCGGCGCGCGGGACACCAGTGCAGGTCATCGGCTTCCCACTCGACTCGTCGCGAACCGGGGCGCCCGGCGTCATCGAGGGAGAACTCTCAGGTCAAGGTCGTGACATCTACAACCAGCGTCTGTTCGACAAGACAATGCTCGCCGTCTCGGTCAGCGTGCAACCAGGAAACTCGGGGAGTCCCGTCCTCGACCGTGGCCTGGTTGCGGGCGTCATTGAATCGAAGTCGCTCAGTCAGTCGTTCACGGCGTACGCAATACCCAATGACGTCGTGCAGCACGATATCGCCATAGCGCCCGCATCCGGTACCGCCTCGACCCAGGGTTGTCTGCCCTAGCGGGCTGCGCGCACCGCACTGGCCAGGACGTTGAGGCCGTCGAGCAACTGGTCGTCGGTTATCACCAGTGGCGGCAGGAGACGGATGACGTTGCCAAACGTCCCACAGGCGAGGGCGATGACCCCGTTCTGGTTGCAGTAGGACACAATCGATTTTGCCGCGGCGGCGTTGGGGTTCTTGGTGCCCGGCTCGACCAATTCGAAGGCGATCATCGCACCACGTCCGCGCACGTCACCGATTATCGCGACGTCTTGTTGGAGGGCGCGAAGACTCTTCATGATGATCGTCTCGATCTCACGCGCTCGCGCCACGAGGTTTCGATCGCGCAAGGTGTTGATCGTGGCTAATGCAGCGGCGGCGGCAACGGGGTTACCACCGTACGTGCCGCCCAGTCCACCTTCGTGTACCTTGTTCATGAGTTCGGCGCGCCCGGTCACTGCGGCGAGCGGCATGCCACCCGCGAGGCCCTTCGCCATCGTGACGATGTCGGGGATGACGTTCTCGTGATTGACAGCGAACCAGTCACCGGTACGACAAAAGCCGCTCTGGATCTCGTCGGCGATGAACACGACGCCGTTCTTCTTGGTCCACTCCGACAAGGCTGGCAAGAAGCCGTCGGCGGGCACGATGAATCCACCCT
>JAJXXA010000128.1 GCA_021781335.1 Actinomycetes bacterium | reverse complement strand
TCGAGTCGTAGAGGCTCAGGTTCGAACCGTTCAGGGTCGCCGACCACGCCAACGCCGAGGGCGCAGTAAGTGAGAGCGTGCCACCCGTAAGAGTGAGGGTGCCCGTTGACGTGCAATTCGTGGTCGTCGAACCACTGCTGCACGCAGTCGCACTCGCGGGACTTGAAGTCACGATGACGCCACCGAGTGGTACGAGGGTGCCGAGCAGCATCGCCGCGACGATCGCAACGCGGCGAGGTTTGTAACGAGACGTGCGTGAAACCGTGCTCTGGGACTCTTGCTCGGCGCGTGTCACGCGGCGCACTTTAGGAATTCGCACGTTCTGACTTCTCCCATTTCGTTAATGCATCTGCTGACAGCGCTTCACCTACGACGTCGCCCCAATTAGATATTCTGTCGAAAAAGCAAGAATACATTGAATTCGAACAAATTGGTGAACTAACAGACTAGTCAGTATTTTTTCTAGATTTGTTGAATAAATCTAGCCCAGAGCGCGTCCTAGCGCAATGCGAAATTTCTTGAATCGGCTCTTGGGGGGCCAGGGCAACCCGCGCTACGCGAAACGGATGCACTACGTATGAAAATACCTGACCAACGACATTTTTCTCGACATGTTGGTGACCTCGAGCGCGTGGAACCTGACCCATCTGGCTGTTGCCTGGTCCAAAATCAAGCGCTGACTTTGAAAGGACGCAAATCGCTCATTGGCTCGTGAGTATCGACGGGCGAAGCTCTCGACGCGAACGGGGCTGAGGTAGCACGGTGACTCAACACCCGACACGACGCTGCAACGATGAACGGTCTCGGTGCGAACGAAGCCCGAAGATCGACGCCTCGAAATGAAGGTGGCACTCCGGCGAAATCCAACTCCGGTGTGCGACACCTCGTGCGTCATGATCAAGCGCGCCCACCGCCAGTTGACGTCTCGTGCGACTACTTCCTCGATGTCGCAAGAGTGGCGACTACTTCTTCGTCGAGAATTGTGACCGCGGACCCTAGTGTCTCGACGAGCGAAAGGTCGATGCTTCTTTCATGGCCCCCGAGAATCTTCACCCGACTCGAACAGTACTGGGGAGCGCTGAGTGCTTGGAGATTCTCAGAGGTGCCGACTTCGCTCGGGTCATCAGTTCGATCCGCTGTCTGCCGGTAGCGCGACCTACGCGCATCGCGGTGATTGGTGATGATCACCTCGTCCTTACCAGTCGCGATGACACGATCACGTCACGCGCCGCACACGGAGACGTCCTCGCAGTGCAGATCGACGGTCTCGAGAGCGATGGTGCGACCTGGTCAGTGACGGTCTCGGGTATCGCCGCTCCCGCCGACCCTGCGCAAGAACTTCCGGCGAATCTTGCCCGAGAGATCGCGCGCGGAGCCACCCTGCTCGCGCTTCCACTCAATTTGGTGACGGGCGTGCGAGAGGATTAATCTCGTGACTTTCATCGGTCGCTGTGTAAGGCTACCGACATGGCGTTTCATCGCATCAATGACCCCACGCGACTACACGCACTCATCGATGCGATCCTGTTGATCGAGACCGATGACAGTCTCAACGAACTGCTCGCTCGTATTGTCGAGACCGCTGCTCAGTTAGTCGGCGCACGCTACGGGGCACTCGGTGTCCTTACGAGCGACGGCGAGTCTCTCGCACGTTTCATCACCTACGGCATCGACGAGGAGATGCGACGTCTCATCGGTGAGAGCCCGCGCGGTCACGGTGTCCTGGGCGAGACCATCAGGGCCGCCGCACCACTTCGCATCGACGACCTCGACGCCCACGAAGGTGCGTCGGGATTCCCCGCGAATCACCCACCGATGCGCGCTTTTCTCGGCGTCCCGGTTCGAGTCGCCAGTGGGCACGTCTACGGCAACCTCTATCTCACCGAGCCCATCAACGCCGCGACCTTCACCCAAGAGGACCAGGACCTCGTCGAGGCGTTCGGACGTGCGGCCGGCATCGTCATCGATCAGACGTTGCTTCGAAGTCACATGCGCGAACTCACCTTGAGTGAGGAGCGCGCGCGCATGGCGCGCGACCTGCACGACACGGTGATCCAACGTCTTTTCGGAGTGGGGCTGTCCATGCAGATGACCCTCGCCGCCACCCAGGACGAGATGGTGCGCGAGCGCATCAACAAGTCACTCGACGAGCTCGACGAGACGATTCACGAGATCCGCACGACCATCTTCGAGATCGACCAAGACCGCCCCGAGGGCCACTCGCTCGAGTCGCGCGTGCGCACGCTCGTGGGCGAAGTGAACGGCCGACTCGGCGTCCCCGCCAAGCTCGTCGTGTCCCCAGAGCTCGATCGCAGCGTGGGTGTGCACTGCGCCCAACACGCGGTCCAAGCCCTCAGGGAGATCCTGTCCAATATCGTGCGCCACAGCTCGGCGACCGAGATCTCCGTGGAGGTCGGCATCGAGTCGAAATGGCTGGTGTTGTCGGTGCGCGACAACGGCGTGGGTTTCGCCGCCACCGCGGGCGGCGGGCGGGGCCTTCGAAACCTTCGTTCTCGGGCTCAAGACCTCGGTGGCGAGTGCATTATCGACTCCGCGATTGGACGTGGCACACTGGTGAGATGGACCGCCAACAGGATGGACTGACGTGATTCGCCTCTTTCTCGTCGATGACCACGAGATTGTCCGACGAGGACTGCGCGAGCTCCTCGAAACCAATGAGGACCTCGAAGTGGTCGCCGAAGCGAGCACGTTCGACGAAGCGTTGACCAAGGACCTCGAGGACATCGACGTGGCCGTGCTCGACGTGCGACTGCCCGACGGGAGCGGTGTTGATCTGTGTCGGTTGCTGCACGAAAAGCGCGAAGACCTCAATTGTCTGATGCTCACGTCCTTCGCCGACGCCGAGGCGCTCAACGCCGCGGTGCTCGCTGGCGCGCGCGGGTACGTGTTGAAGAACGTGCGCGGAGGCGACATCGTGAACTCGATCCGACGCGTCGCGGCCGGCGAGATGCTGATCAGTGAAGAGCAGGTCGAACGCGCACGCGAGCGACTGCGTCGCCAGATCACCGAAGACATCCGCCTCGAGAGTTTGAGCACCCAGGAGCGAAAGATCCTCGAGTTACTGAGTGAGGGCTTGAGCAACCGCGAGATCGCCGAGGTGATGTTCCTCGCTGAGAAGACGGTGAAGAATTACGTCTCGAACCTCTTGGCCAAGCTCGGCTTCCAGCGCCGCACCGAGGCCGCGCTCTTCGCGCAACGCCAGTTCGACCGATCGCACCCCGAAGACTGAGTGGCGTGCGCACCTAGGACGCCGTAAGGACCTCGGGTCCGTTGTCGGTGACCGCAATGGTGTGCTCGAAGTGGGCCGAAAGTTTGCCGTCCTGGGTGACGACCGACCAGCCGTCTTCGAGTTCGTAGGTGGCGGGTGTGCCCACGTTCACCATTGGCTCGATCGCGAAGACCATCCCCTCTTTCAAGGTGGGTCCGGGTGACCCGGGCCAGTAGTTGGGCACTTGGGGGCTCTCGTGCATGGCGGTACCGATGGCGTGACCAACGTACTCGCGCACAACCGAGAACCCTGCGGCCTCGGCGACGTTCTGCACCGCACGCCCGACCTCGTGAAGACGGTTGCCAATGACCAACTGGTCAATGCCGGCCCAAAGCGAACGCTCGGTGACCTCGATGAGCTTCTTCGCGAGCGCGCTGATCTCACCCACGCCCGCCGTGTAGGCGGCGTCACCGTGGTAGCCCTCCACAATCGCTCCACAGTCGATCGAGATGATGTCACCCTCTTGCAAGACGTAGGGTCCCGGGATGCCGTGCACGATCATCTCGTTCGGGCTCGTGCAGATCACGGCGGGAAAGCCGTGATAGTTGAGGAAGTTCGATCGAGCACCCCGTTTGGCGATGACCTCGGCCGCGAGTTCGTTGAGCTCGAGGGTGGTGATGCCGGGGCGGATCGCCGCGCGGGTCACCTCGTGCATCTCAGCGACGACCTTGCCGGCCTTTCGCATCTTGTTGAGCTCTTCCGCTGATCGCCTCACGCGAGCCCTCGCTCGTGCACCGCGAGCTCGATCGCGCGGGTCACGTCGTCGGGACTCTGGTCGCCGTCGATGGTCACGAGCAGTCCTCGTGTGGCGTAGAAGTCGAGCAGGGGCGCCGTGTCTCGTTCGTAGAGCGCGAGGCGCTTCTCGATCGCTTCGGGTTGGTCGTCCTTTCGCTGGATGACGTCGCCACCACAGTTCGAACAGGTGCCCGAGATCGCCTCGATGTCGGTGTCTTTGTAGATCGCCCCGCACTCCTGGCATACGCGACGTGACGACAAACGCTCGGTGACGAGCGAGGTCGCCACTTCGAGGTTGATGCAGAGCTTTATCCCGTCGTCGCCGAGCAGGGCCTCGAGGGCCTCAGCTTGGGCGAGGGTGCGAGGGAATCCGTCGAGCAACGCGCCGCGCTGCGCATCGGGCTGCTTGAAGCGCTCGTCCACGAGACGGATCACCAGTTCGTCTGACACCAAGGCGCCGGCGTCCATGATGCTCGCCACCTCGCGACCGAGGTCGCTCCCCGATTTGACGGCGGCTCGTAGGATGTCGCCCGTCGAGACGTGGGGAATGGCGTAGTGCTCGGAGAGTCGCTTGCACTGCGTCCCTTTCCCAGCGCCCTGCTTTCCCAGAATCACGAGGTTCAGACGTGCGCTCATCGCTAACGCTTCAAGAAACCTTCGTAGTTGCGCATCATGAGTTGCGAGTCGATCTGACGCATCGTCTCAAGCGCCACACCCACCGCGATCAACAGCGTCGTACCGTAGTACGGGAACTTGTTGATGTTCCACAGCGCCATCAAGATGCTCGGCACGACCGCCACTGAGGCGAGAAAGAGTGCGCCCACGACGGTGATGCGACTGAGCATCTTGGCGAAGTACTTCTCGGTGGGCATGCCCGGACGGATACCCGGCACGAAACCACCTTGCTGGCGCAGCATCTCGGCCTGCTGGTGCGGCTCGAAGGCGATGTACACGTAGAAGAACGTGAAGGCCAGGATCAGAACGAAGTCCGACGCGATGTAGAAGAAGCTCGTCGGGTGCAGCGAGGAGTTCACGAAATTCTGGAAACCCGTCCAGGGAACGATGTTCGACAAGAGCACCGGGATGTAGAGCACCGAGGACGCGAAGATGATCGGGATCACACCGGACTGGTTGACCTTGAGCGGAATGTAGGTGGTGTTGCCACCCATCTCTTTTCTGCCGACGACGCGGCGCGCGAAGGTGACCGGAATGCGACGTTGACCGTTGTCCATGAAGACAATGAGTACGAGCAGCGCGATCGAGATGACCAAGATGACCGTGAACTTGAAGGGACCACCCTCGCTCCATACGGCCTTGCCACCCGAGGGGAGTCCGGCGACGACGTTCGCGAAGATCAACAGACTCATGCCCTGGCCAATACCGCGCTGGGTGATCAACTCGGCGAGCCACATCACGAACGCGGTGCCCGCGGTCATGATCGCGACCATGAAGAGGCCGAGCCAGATCGTGAACTTGGGGATCAGGTCGATGTTGAAACCGAGCAACGCCTGGTCGTGACCGTGGAACGCGTAGATGAGACCCGTCGACTGGAGCAACGCGAGCGCGATGGTCAGGTACCGGGTGGTCTGGGTGATGCGCTTTTGACCCACCGCCCCCTGGTCTCGCCATTCGGCGAGCTTCGGGATAACCGTCGTCAAGAGCTGGATGACGATCGAGCTCGTGATGTAGGGCATGACGCCGAGACCGAACACGGCCAGACGCGTCAACGCGCCACCCGAGAACAGGTTCAAGAACCCGAGAACACCCGACGCTCCCGCCTTGGACTGGAGCAACTGGACCTGGGACCAGCTGACACCAGGGATGGGCAGGTTCGCCCCCAACTGGTAGAGGCAGATGATCGCGATCGTGAACAAGACCTTGTTTCGAAGGTCCGCTACGCGAAAGATGTTCCCGAGTCGGCGCAGCATGACGGCCTAGCGGTTCTGGTGCTGGTTGCCCGACGCCGCGGGGCGCACGCTGAATGGAAGCTCGAGCACGGTTGCCGTGCCGCCGGCGGCTTCGATGGCGGCCTTGGCCGACGCCGAGAATCCGTGGGCACTGACGTTCAACTTCGTCGTCAACTCACCACGTCCGAGGACCTTTACGAGGTCCTTCTTTCGCGCGAGGCCCCGAGAGACGAGCACGTCGAGGTTGATGTCGCTGACGCCGAGGGCGACCAGGGCGTCGAGGTTGACCGGGGTGTACTCGACGCGGAACGGGTTGGTGAACCCCTTCAACTTCGGGATGCGCTGCATCAGGGGCAACTGGCCACCTTCGAAGCCGGCGGGAATCTGTCGGCGAGCCTTTTGACCCTTGGTACCACGACCGGCGGTCTTGCCGCCCTTACCAGCGATACCGCGGCCGACGATCTTCTTTCGGTGCGTTGAGCCCTCAGGGGACTTGAGATCGTGCAACTTCATCAGTTGACCTCTTCTACTTTGATCAGGTGCGGCACGCGAGCGATCATCCCGTGGATCTCGGGTCGGTCGGGCAACACGTTTGTCTGTCCGATGCCACGAAGGCCGAGCGCGCGAAGGGTCCCGCGGTGCTTGGGCTTGGTCGCGATCGACGAGCGAATTTGGGTAACTTTCAATTGAGCCATGGACTAGCCCTCCGTCTTGAACAGGTCGCCCTCACGCTGGCGTTCGCGGTACGCGCGAAGGGTGCCAGAGGGGATGACGTGGTCGGCTGTCTTGTCGCGTGACGCCGCAATCTCCTCGGGTCGACGCAACTGCTTCAGACCTTCGATCGTGGCGTGTGCGACGTTGATGCCGTTCGAGGAGCCGAGTGACTTGGCGATGATGTCCTTGACGCCGGCCATCTCAAGGATGGCTCGCGCCGCACCACCGGCGATGACACCGGTACCGGGCGCCGCGGGCTTCATCAGCACGCGTCCCGCACCCGAGGCGCCGAGCACCGGGTAGACAATGGTGGTACCGGCGATCGGCACATCGAACAGGTTCTTTCGAGCCTCTTCGATGCCCTTTTGCACGGCGAGTCCGGCCTCTTTGGCCTTGCCGTATCCGAGACCGACCTTGCCGTTGCGGTCACCGATGACCATCAGCGCGGTGAACGAGAAACGACGTCCACCCTTGACGACCTTGGACACGCGGTTGACCTTGATGGTCCGCTCTTCATACTGCTCTAGGTCACTCATTAGAACTCCAGTCCGGCGGCGCGCAGCTGCTCAGCAAAGGCGGCGACGCGACCGTGGTAGTCAAAGCCACCGCGGTCAAAGACCACGGTGGTGATGTTGGCGGCGTGGGCGCGCTCGGCGAGCAGCGTGGCCACGGCCTTGGCGCCGTCGATGTTGCCACCGCTCGTGCCCTTCAGTGATGCTTCGACCGATGACGCGGCGGCCAGCGTGCGGCCGGCGACGTCGTCGATGATCTGTGCCGAGATGTGCTTGTTGGTACGACTGACGGCGACACGGGGACGCTCAGCCGTGCCCGAAAGGCGGCGGCGGATGCGGTGGTGACGACGCTGACGTAGTTCACGGGTTGTACGAGCCATTACTTCGCAGCCTTTCCTGCCTTGCGCGCAACTCGTTCACCGAGGTAGCGCACACCCTTGCCCTTGTAGGGCTCGGGCTTACGAATCTTGCGGATCGACGCGGCCACCTGGCCAACGACTTCCTTGTCGGCACCCTTGATGATCACGCGCGTGGGAGCGGGCACCTCGAAGGTGATCCCCTCGGGCGCGGTGAACTTGACGGGGTGCGAGAATCCAAGAGCCAGGTCGAGAGCGTTCGGACCCGCGGCGGCGGCACGATAGCCAACGCCGATGATCTCGAGTTCCTTCGTCCAGCCCGTGGTGACGCCGGTCACCATGTTCGACACGAGCGTGCGCGTCAAACCGTGCAACGAGCGGTAGACCGTCTCGTCGCTGACGCGCTCGACGCTCAAGACGTCGCCCTCTTGGCTGAGTGTGATGCCGTCGGGGATGGTGCGGTCCATGGTGCCGTTAGGGCCCTTCACCGTCACCGTTCCGTTCGCCACCGTGACGGTGACGCTTTCGGGCACCGTGATGGGGTTACGACCAATACGTGACATCAGCGAACCTCCTGTTCGATCGCGGGCTGGTTACCAGACATAACACAGCACCTCGCCGCCCAACTTGGCCTTTCGCGCTTCGCGGTCGGTCATGAGGCCGTGACTCGTCGAGACAACGGCCACGCCAACACCACCGAGCACCTTGGGCATCTGGTCGGACTTCTTGTAGATACGTAGACCTGGCTTGGAGACGCGCTTGATACCAACGATGGTCTTCTTGCGGTCTTCTGAGTACTTGAGCACGATCTCGAGCTGGTTGCCGGGCTTGCCCTCGACCTTGGTCACGTGAAAGCCGGCGATGAAGCCCTCCTTCTCGAGGACCTTGGCCAAGTTCTCCTTCAACTTGGAACTGGGCATCTTGACGGAGTCGAATGCGGCGGCGTTCGCGTTACGGATACGCGTGAGCATGTCGGCGATGGGGTCAGTCATTGTCATAGCTGTCCTCCTACCAACTTGCCTTCGTCACGCCCGGCACCTCGCCGGCGTGCACCATCTGGCGCAAGCAGATCCGGCACAGGCCGAACTTGCGATACACCGAACGGGGTCGACCACAGCGCTCGCAGCGGGTGTACGCACGCGTCGAGAACTTGGGGGTCTTTTGCTGCTTGATTCGAAGAGATTTCTTCGCCATGACTATCGATTCTCCTGCTTGAAGGGGAAGCCGTAGGCGCGCAGGAATGCGCGTCCCTGCTCATCGGTCTCGGCCGTAGTGACGATCGTGATGTCAAAGCCACGCGGCGCGTCAATCTTGTCGTAGTCGATCTCGGGGAAGATCAACTGGTCGTTGACACCAAAGGTGTAGTTACCGTGTCCGTCAAAGGACTTGGCCGACAATCCTCGAAAGTCGCGGATACGAGGGATAGCGAGGCTCAACAAGCGGTCAAAGAACTCCCAGGCGCGGTCACCACGAAGGGTCACCTTGGTGCCGATGGGCTGCTCTTCACGAAGCTTGAAGCTCGCAATGGACTTCTTCGCACGCGTCACGACCGGCTTTTGACCGGTGATGAGCTCGAGGTCACGCTGGGCACCCTCGAGCAGGGAGGCCTGCTGGGTGGCGCGCCCGACGCCCGAGTTCAACACGATCTTCGTGAGACGAGGAACCTGCATGATGTTCGCGAGGCCGAGCTCTTCCTTGAGAGCCAGACGGATCTCTTGGTCGTAGCGAACCTTCAAACGAGGACGAGTCGTGGTACTCATAGCGCCTCTCCACACTTACGGCAGACGCGCGTCTTGACACCGTCTGCGACCTTGTAGCCAGCCTTCGCCGGGCCCTTGTGACCGTCGCACCAGAGCGCGACGTTCGACACGTGCAGTGGCATCACCTTGTCGATGATGCCGGCTTGCATCATGGTGCCGGTCTGCTTGGTGTGACGCTTGGCGACGTTGAGGGCCTCCAAGATCACCTTGTTGCTCTGGGGTAGTGCTTCTTCGACCTTGGCACGCTCACCGCGGAACTTGCCCGCGAGCACCAAGACGTCATCACCCTTACGAATCTTCATTACAGCACCTCCGGCGCCAGGGAAATAATGCGCATGAACTTCTTGTCGCGAAGCTCGCGGCCGACGGGGCCGAAGATTCGCGTACCGCGAGGTTGCAGTTGATCGTTGATCAACACCGCGGCGTTCTCATCGAACTTGATGTAGGAGCCGTCAGGACGACGCTTCTCTTTGGCGGTGCGAACGACGACGCAGCGAACCACGTCACCCTTCTTCACTGCGGCACCGGGAATGGCGTCTTTCACCGTGGCGATGAAGACGTCACCGATCGACGCGTAGCGACGGCGTGAGCCTCCGAGGACTCGGATGCACAGCACTTCTTTCGCGCCGCTGTTGTCGGCGACCTTGAGGCGGGACTCTTGTTGAATCATCGAGCACGCTCCACAATCTCAGTCAGGCGCCAGCGCTTGAGCTTGGACAGGGGACGGGTCTCCTGGACGCGCACGCGGTCGCCGATCTTGGCTTCGTTCTTCTCATCGTGGACGTAGAGCTTCTTCGTACGCTGGACGGTCTTGCCGTAACGGGGGTGACTCACCCGCTCGTTCACCGCAACCACCAACGTCGAGGCCATCTTGTCCGAGACCACAATGCCTTCACGGACCTTGCGAGGGTTCTCGCGGGTCGTATCGTTCGTCGAGTCAGTCATGACTACTCACCTTCTCCAACGGCCTCAGCGGCCAAAATCTCTCGCTCGCGCACGAACGTGGCGAGACGTGCGATGTCGCGACGTACTTCACCCAGTCGTGCCGAGTTGTCGAGCTGGCCGGTCGCCAGCTGAAAGCGCAGGTTGAACAGTTCACGACGGGCTTCGCCGAGTCGCTCCACCAATTCGTTGTCGCCCAAGAGTCGAAACTCCGCGATGCGTTCTCTGGTCGTCGCCATTAGATGCTCACCTCCGGGGTGCCGTGGGTGCCGGGGCGGACCACGAACTTCGCCTTGATCGGCAGCTTTTGAATCGCGCGTTCCATCGCGGCGCGCGCGAGGGACTCGTCGACACCACCTAGTTCGAACATGATGCGGCCCGGCTTCACGACGGCAACCCAGAACTCGGGGTTGCCCTTGCCGGACCCCATGCGGGTCTCTGCGGGCTTTTGGGTGACGGGCTTGTCCGGGAACACGCGGATCCATACCTTGCCACCACGCTTCACGTGACGGGTCATGGCAATACGTGCGGCTTCGATCTGGCGGGCGGTGATCCACCCGTTCTCGAGTGCCTGGATCCCGAAGTCACCAAAGGCCAACTCGACGCCGCCCTTGGCCATGCCGGTCATACGGCCGCGGTGTTGCTTGCGGTGCTTTACCTTGCGGGGCATCAACATGATTACTCAGCGTCCTTTCGAAAGTGCGGGGTGTCGGTGTGATCTTGGGCCGTGCGGCGCTCGATCTCCTCTTCGACACTCAAACGGCGCTCGACCTCGTCGTTGGCCGCCAACAACTCAACGGGCTTCACGTCGGCGACGACCTCTTCGACGACTGCCTCTTCGACGCGGCGGCGTCCACCGCCGGCGCGAACGACACCCTTGGGTACTGCGGGTGCGGCGCCGACCGGCACGACGTCACCGGCGGCCATCGCGGCCTCACGGACGATCTTCTCGTCGTTGGTCAATTGGTAGGGCAGGATGTCACCCTTGTAGATCCACACCTTGACGCCGATGCGGCCCGTCGAGGTGCGAGCCTCGCGAAAGCCGTAGTCGATGTCGGCGCGAAGCGTGTGCAGCGGCACACGGCCCTCGCGGTACGACTCGCGTCGCGACATTTCCGCGCCACCGAGACGGCCCGAAGCCTGGATCTTCACACCCATGGCACCGGCCTTCTGGACGGTCTGGATGCCACGCTTCATCGCGCGACGAAACGCCACACGACGAAGCAACTGGTCACAGATCCCCTGGGCGATGAGCGCCGCGTCGAGCTCGGGTTGCTTGATCTCTTGGATGTTGAGCGAGATCTTGTTCTTCTGGCCGGTGATCTTCTCGAGGTCCTTCTTCAGACGCTCGGCCTCCGCGCCGCGACGACCAATGACGATGCCGGGTCGTGCGGTGTGGATGTCAACGCGGATGCGGTCCGAGTTGCGCTCGATCTCGATGCGGCTGACCGCAGCGCTCTCGAGCTGCTTGGTCAGGTAGTCGCGAATCTTCCAGTCCTCGATGACGAGGTCCTTGTAGCCGCGCTCCTTGAACCAGCGCGACTTCCAGTCCGTCGTGATGCCGAGGCGGAAACCGTAGGGGTTTACCTTCTGACCCATTAGTTCTGCTCCTCAGTGGCGTTCTCTGACACCGTCTCGTCGGTTGAGGTCTCTTCAACAACCGTCTCTTCAACCGCGGTGTCCACCTCGGCCGTCACATCGTTCGTAGCGACGTCGGTCTCGACTGCTTCGTTCTCTACCTGGTTCTCTAGTTCTTCGGCGGCGACCGCAGCGGCGGTCTCGCGCTTGTTCAAGCTCGCGGTCTGGTCCGCACGGCGACGCGACGACGCGACACGACGCGTACGCGACGCGGCGGCCTGGGCCGAGCGCGCGGCGCGAAGGACCTCGAGACGGTCCTCGTCGAGGCGCGAGACGATCACGGTGATGTGACAGGCGCGCTTTCGGATCTTGCCGGCACGGCCACGTGCGCGTGGCGTGAAGCGCTTCATGGTGATGCCCTCGTCAGCGAACGCGGCCGACACGTAGAGCTCGTCGGCGTTCATTGAGTCGTTGTTCACGGCGTTGGCCACGGCCGAAGCCAGGACCTTGCCGATCACGTCGGCGGCCTCACGGGTCGTGCCCGCGAGGATCTCACGCGCGGTGTTGACATCCTCGTTGCGGATGAGGTTCAACACGACGCGGGCCTTGCTCGCTGACATGTGGTAGCCGCGCAACGTGGCGCGCGTACCTGGACGTTCGTTGGTCTTGGGACCGGTCATTAGCGCCTACCTGTCTTTTCCTGGCCGGCGTGGAACTTGAAGGTGCGCGTCGGCGCGAACTCTCCGAGCTTGTGGCCAACCATTGACTCGTTGACAAACACGGGCACGTGACGGCGTCCGTCGTGCACCGCGAAGGTGTGTCCGACCATGTCGGGGATTACGGTCGAACGACGACTCCAGGTCTTGATGACCTTCTTCTCGTTCGCGGCGTTCATCGCGTCCACCTTCTTCAAAAGGTGGGCATCGATGAAGGGACCCTTTTTTAAGCTACGTGACATTGTCTACCTACCTCCGCGAGCCGCGTCCACGGCGACGACGAATAATGAGCGCGTCTGATGCCTTTGGCAAACGCGTACGACCCTCTGGCTGACCCCACGGTGATACGGGGTGGCGTCCACCGGACGTCTTACCTTCACCACCACCGAGTGGGTGGTCGACCGGGTTCATGGCGACACCACGCGTCTGGGGGCGGATGCCCTTCCAGCGGTTGCGGCCGGCCTTACCGATCTTGATGAGTTCGTGCTCGGAGTTGCCAACGACGCCGAGCGTCGCACGACAGTCAATCGGCACGCGACGCATTTCAGTCGACGGCAGTCGAAGGGTGGCGAAGCCACCGTCTTTGGCCACGAGCTGCACGCTCATGCCGGCGCTGCGGGCCATCTTGCCACCGCCACCGGGGCGAAGCTCGACGTTGTGCACGGTCGCACCGGTTGGGATGAAGCGCATTGGCAAGCAGTTGCCCATGCGGATGTCGGCCTTGGGGCCGGACTCGACCACGTCGCCGACCTTCAGGCCGTTGGGCGCGAGGATGTAGCGCTTCTCACCGTCGGCGTAGTGCAGCAATGCGATGCGACACGTACGGTTCGGGTCGTATTCAATCGCGGCGACCTTCGCGGGGATGGCGTCCTTGTTGCGCTTGAAGTCGATGATGCGGTACTGCTGCTTGTGACCACCACCGCGGTGACGCGAGGTCTTGCGGCCGTAGCTGTTGCGTCCACCCGTCTTGGGTTTTGGCGCGAGCAGTGACTTCTCCGGCGTCGACTTCGTGATCTCGGCAAAGTCCGAGACCGTCTGGAAGCGGCGACCGGGGCTGGTTGGTTTGCGGTGACGCAGTGCCATGTCAGTCCTTAGTTCTCGAAGAGATTGATCGAGTCACCCTGCTTCAAGGTGACGATGGCCCGCTTCGTGCTGGGGCGTGAGCCGACAACACCGGTGCGACGGTTGCGCGTCGTCTTACCCTTGCGGTTGAGAGTGTTGACGTTGGTCACCTTGACGTTGAAGGCCTGCTCGACGGCGTTACGCACGTCGATCTTGGTGGCCTTGGGGTCAACGATGAACACGTAGGTGTGGTTGTCCATGAGACCGTAGGTCTTCTCGGACACGACCGGACGGATGAGCACGCTCATTGCATCGCGCATTAGTTGATCTCCTTCACGACTGGCAACGTGGCGTCGGTGAAGAGGACCCAGTCCGAGTCCAAGACGTCATAGGCGTTGATCTCGCCCGCGTCGATGGTCTTCACATTGGCCAGATTGTGGAACGAGCGGTACGCGGTAACGTCCTCGCGGCTCAACACGACGAGGATCTTGCCCTCGAGTCCGAGCACGCTGAGCGCCGACAGGGCCTCTTTGGTCTTGGGCTCGCTCCAGGCGGCGAAGCTGTCGATGAGCGCCACGCGCTCGAGTTGCGCACGGTCCGACAACGCCGAGTAGAGCGCCAGACGAATCATCTTCTTCGGGGTCTTCTGGTCGTACTTACGAGGCTTGGGGCCTAGCGCGATGCCACCACCGGGGTAGTGCGGCGCACGGATCGTTCCCTGACGCGCGCCACCGGTGCCCTTCTGGTTGAACGGCTTCTTGCCACCACCGCTCACTTCTTTGCGGGTCTTGGTCGACTGGGTTCCAGATCGCTTGGCGGCGAGCTGGGCCTTGACGACCTGGTGCATCACGGCCATGTTGGGCTCGATGCCGAAGATCGTCGGCTCGAGGGCCACCGATCCGAGGTCACTACCCGTGAGGCTTCGACGGGTCACCGATCGAGTGGCGGGTGCGGGACGGTCCTTTTTGATGGGACCACGCAGCGTGAAGACGTCGCTCATCGCTTACCTCCGGCCTTCATGGGGTTCTTCACCGACGTGCGCAGCACCACCACACCGCCGCGCGGGCCCGGAACGGCACCCTTCACGAGGACGAGGTTGCGCTCGGCGTCGACGCCGATCACTTCGAGGTTGGTCGTTGTCACCTGGCCACCGCCGTAGCGGCCCGCCATCTTGGTGCCCTTGAACACGCGGCCGGGGGTCGCGCACGCGCCAATGGAACCAGGTGCACGGTGGTGCTTGTGGTTACCGTGGGCGGCGCCCTGACCAGAGAAGTTGTGGCGCTTCATGCCACCGGCGAAGCCCTTGCCCTTGCTCACGGCCGTGGCGTCGATCATCTCGCCCTTTTCGAGCACGTCGACCAGGATCTCCTGGCCTACGGAGTACCCCGACACGTCGTCGAGTCGCAACTCGACGAGCTTCTTACCCGGGGTGACGCCCGCCTTGTCGTAGTGACCGAGCTCGGGCTTGGTCATCGTTGACGTACGACGGGTCCCCCACGTGACCTGAAGGGCGCTGTAGCCCTCCTTCTCAGGGGTCTTTACCTGGACGACGCGAGCTGGGCTGACTCGGACAACAGTCACCGGGATGGCCCGGTTCTGGTCGTCCCAGACTTGGGTCATGCCCACCTTCTCGCCGACGATCGCTTTGGTCGCCACGTTTGCCTCTCTCTACTGATATCTGTGCATCGGTTCGTCCGACACACAGACGCTCCGCCGGGCCATAAAACCCGAACGGAGCGCTCGACTTGTTGGTTCAGCGTTCCGAAACCGGCAACTGAACACATCTTTTGTTACCCCACCACCGCTAGCGGAGGGGCCTTTAACCGTACACCATTGGACCCCGCCAGTGCAAAGCGACTGGCGGGGTCCGGCGCTACTACTCAGCCTTGGCGAATCTTGATCTCGATGTCGACACCGGCCGGCAGGTCGAGTCGCTGGAGCGAATCAACCGTCTTCGCGGTGTGGTCAACGATGTCCAAAAGGCGCTTGTGAACACGCATTTCGAAGTGCTCACGACTGTCTTTGTGCTTGTGGGGTCCGCGAACGACCGTGTAACGGTGCTTCTCGGTGGGCAGCGGCACAGGCCCCTGCACACGAGCGTTCGTCCGCTCGACCGTCTGGACGATCTTTGCGGTGGACTGGTCCAAGACGCCGTGGTCGAAGGCCTTCAGCCGGATACGGATCATTTGTCGGTTGTCGGCCATGACCGGACTACTTCAGGATCTTTACGACGCGGCCTGAACCCACGGTGCGGCCACCTTCGCGGATCGAGAAGGTCAAGCCCTCTTCCATCGCGATTGGCTTACCCAGGGTGACGGTCATCTCGGTGTTGTCACCGGGCATGACCATCTCGGTACCGGCGGGCAACTCAATGGTGCCGGTGACGTCAGTGGTGCGGAAGTAGAACTGGGGACGGTAGTTGGCGAAGAACGGCTTGTGGCGGCCACCCTCGTCCTTGGTCAACACGTACACCGAAGCCTCGAAGACCGTGTGCGGGGTGATGGTGCCTGGCTTGCAGAGCACCTGGCCACGCTCGACGTCTTCCTTCTTCGTACCACGAAGCAGGGCGCCCAGGTTGTCGCCAGCCTGGCCCTGGTCGAGGAGCTTGCGGAACATCTCGATGCCGGTGACGGTGGTCTTGGAGGTGTCGCGAAGGCCCACGATCTCGACTTCGTCGCCGACCTTGATCACGCCCTGCTCGACCTTGCCGGTGACGACGGTGCCACGACCGGTGATGGACATGACGTCCTCGATCGACATGAGGAACGGCTTGTCGGTGGCGCGCTCGGGCTCGGGGATGAAGGCGTCGACGGCGGCCATGAGCTCCATGACCTTGTCGCCCCACGCCTCGTCGCCCTCGAGGGCCTTCAGTGCGGACACGCGAACGATCGGTGTGGTGTCACCCGGGAAGCCGTAGCTGTCGAGCAGCTCGCGGATCTCCATCTCGACGAGCTCCAAGAGCTCCTCGTCCTCGACCATGTCGGCCTTGTTGAGCGCGACCACGATGTAGGGGACGCCGACCTGGCGCGCGAGCAGCACGTGCTCACGAGTCTGGGGCATGGGACCGTCGGTCGCCGAGACGACCAGGATCGCGCCGTCGACCTGGGCGGCGCCGGTGATCATGTTCTTCACGTAGTCAGCGTGACCGGGCATGTCCACGTGCGCGTAGTGACGGTTCTCCGTCTCGTACTCAACGTGGGCGATCGAAATGGTGATACCGCGCTGGCGCTCTTCGGGGGCCTTGTCGATCTGGTCGAACGGCGTGAAGGCACTTCCTGGGATGCGGGTGGAAAGAACCTTGGTGATCGCCGCGGTAAGAGTGGTCTTACCGTGGTCAATGTGGCCCATGGTTCCGATGTTTACGTGCGGCTTAGTGCGCTCGAACTTCTGCTTTGCCATTGTCGGGGACTAACTTTCTCTCTAGTGACCGGTCCGCTCGGGCCGATCGGTTTGTTTCGGCCCTCCCCGACGACGGTTTGGACCTTGGTATCGCTGGTTTCCCAGCCTTTTACTGCTTACGCGCCTGTAGCCTTCGCGACGATCTCCTTGGAAATCGACTCCGGCACTTCTGCGTACGAGTGGAACTGCATGGTGTACGTCGCGCGCCCTTGGGTGCGAGAACGCAGGTCAGTAGCGTAGCCGAACATGTCGGCCAGGGGCACAAGTGCCCGAATTGCTTGACTATTGCCCTTCTGTTCCATGCCTTCGACACGACCACGTCGCGATGACAAGTCACCAATGACGTCGCCCATGTAATCCTCGGGGGTCACCACCTCAACGGCCATGACCGGCTCCAAGAGCACGGGGCTGGCGAGACGGGCGGCCTTTTTGACCGCGATTGAACCCGCGATCTTGAAAGCCATCTCCGAAGAGTCGACGTCGTGGTAGCTACCAAAGGTCAGGCGAACACGTACGTCCACCACCTGGTAGCCCGCGAGGACGCCCGAGGTGAGGGCTTCGGTGATGCCCTGGTTGACCGGTCCGATGTATTCCTTGGGGATGACGCCACCCGAGATCTCATCGACGAACTCGTAGCCACCGCCGGGGCCCGTGGGCTCCAGGGTGATGACGACGTGGCCGTACTGACCCTTACCACCGGTCTGGCGCACGTACTTCTCTTCGACCTTCTCGACCTTCTTACGGATGGTCTCGCGGTAGGCCACCTGAGGCTTACCGACGTTGGCGTCCACCGCGAACTCACGAAGCATGCGGTCCACCAGCACTTCGAGGTGCAACTCGCCCATTCCCGAGATGACGGTCTGGCCAGTCTCTTCGTCGGTGCGCACCCTGAAGGTGGGGTCTTCTTCTGACAAGGCGTAGAGCGCCTTGGAGAGCTTCTCCTGGTCAGCCTTGGTCTTAGGCTCGACCGCGACGTGGATGACGGGCTCGGGGAAGGTGAGTGTCTCGAGCTGGATGGGCTGGTCGACGGAACTCAAGGTGTCACCGGTCGTGACCTGCTTGAGGCCGACCGCGGCGACGATGTCGCCGGTGCGGATGGTGTCGAGGTCTTCACGGTTGTTCGCGTGCATCAACAAGAGTCGTCCGAGACGCTCCTTTTTCATGCCCTTGGTCGTGTTCACCACGGTGTCACCCTTTTCCAAGGTGCCCGAGTAGACGCGCAGGTACGTCAATTTTCCGACGTACGGGTCGGTCATGATCTTGAAGGCGAGTGCCGCGAAAGGCTCGTCGTCGGAGGGCTTGCGCTCGAGGACGTCTTCCTTGCCGGGCTTGGTGCCCGGGGTCGGCGGCAGGTCGAGCGGTGAGGGCAAGAAGTCCACGACCGCGTCGAGCATGGGCTGGACGCCCTTGTTCTTGAACGCGGTGCCGTTCAGGATCGGCACGCAGTGGTTCTCCAGGGTGCCGCGACGGATCGCGCTGCGGATGTCCTTGGTGGTGATCTCTTCTTCGTTGAGCACCTTTTCCATGAGCTCGTCGTCGAAGGTGGTGAGCACGTCGAGCAGCATGGTGTGGTACTGCTGGGCCTGCTCTTTGTACTCTTCGGGGATCTCGATGACCTCGAGCTGCTCGCCCTTGTCGTCGTGGTAGATCGTGGCGGTCATCGAGCAGATGTCGATGATGCCCTTGTAGTCCGCTTCGGCACCGATGGGCAGTTGGATGACCGCCGGCACGCAGTCCAGGCGGTCACGGATCATGTCGACACAGCGAAAGAAGTCCGCGCCGATCCGGTCCATCTTGTTCACGAAGCAGATACGCGGCACGTTGTACTTGTTGGCCTGACGCCACACCGTCTCGGTCTGGGGCTCGACGCCGGCGACGGCGTCAAAGACCGCGACCGCGCCGTCGAGCACGCGCAGTGAGCGCTCTACTTCAACGGTGAAGTCGACGTGACCGGGGGTGTCGATGATGTTGATGCGATAGCCGTCCCAGTAGCACGTGGTGGCGGCAGAGGTGATCGTGATACCACGCTCTTGCTCTTGGACCATCCAGTCCATGGTGGCGGCACCTTCGTGCACTTCACCGATCTTGTAGTTCTTGCCCGTGTAGAACAAGATGCGCTCGGTCGTCGTGGTCTTACCCGCGTCGATGTGGGCCATGATGCCAATGTTGCGAACCTTATCGAGGGGGTATTCGCGTGCGGTCATTTCAATAACTCTCTTTGATTACCAGCGGTAGTGCGCGAACGCCTTGTTGGACTCGGCCATCTTGGCCATGTCTTCACGGCGCTTGACGGCCGCGCCGACGCCGTTGCTGGCGTCGATGATCTCGTTGGCCAGGCGCTCGGCCATGGTCTTCTCGCGGCGCTTCTTCGCGAAGTCGGTCAACCAACGGATGGCCAGGGTCGTCGAGCGACGCGGGCGCACTTCCATGGGGACCTGATAGGTCGTGCCACCGACGCGGCGGCTCTTCACTTCGAGTTCGGGGCGAACGTTCTCGAGGGCCCGCTTGAGCGTGGCGACCGGGTCGGTACCGGTCTTTTGCTCGACGGTCTCGAGTGCGGTGTAGACAATGCGCTCGGCGATGGTGCGCTTGCCGCGCTCGAGGACCTTGTTGGTGATCTGGGTGACCAGGACCGACTTGTAGATGGGGTCGGCCGGTACTTCACGACGAACGGCGGGACCTTTGCGAGGCATTAGCTCTCCTTCTTTGCACCGTAGCGACTACGGGCTTGCTTACGGTCACGCACACCTGAGGTGTCGAGCGCGCCGCGGATGATCTTGTAGCGAACACCGGGGAGGTCCTTCACACGTCCACCACGCACGAGCACGATGGAGTGCTCTTGGAGGTTGTGTCCGACACCGGGGATGTACGCCGTGACCTCGACACCTGACGTCAAGCGCACACGGGCCACCTTTCGAAGCGCCGAGTTGGGCTTCTTGGGCGTGACGGTGTGCACACGGGTGCACACGCCGCGTCGCTGCGGGGCACCCTTCAGCGCGGGCGTCTTGGTCTTGGATACTTTGTCCTGCCGGCCTTTTCGGACCAACTGTGCAATTGTGGGCACGCGGAACCTCTTCTAGTTGTACTTCGTTCATGGAACGTGCAGAGAACGCCTGCACGCGGACTTTCTATCCTACGACAAACCACCTCACAACGGCAAGCCCGCCGCCGGCACGAGGCCGGCGGCGTGGCCTGGTCGTTAGAGAGCCTGACCGCCGAGCTCGTTTTCGGGGCGAACTTCGTCATCCTCGGGCAGCGCGGACTCGTCGTAGGTGGCGGTTCCGATGTTCTGGAAGGCCGACAGGTCGGCGCTGAAGGTGTCTTCGCCACCGATCTCACCCAAAAGGCTGGCCAGATCCAAGTCGTCGTCGGAGACCTGCGCCCAGGCGGGCAGCAGCTCGGCGTCGGGCATGTCCAAACGAAGCTCGCGCTTGTTGTAGTACTCGAGGCCCGATCCGGCGGGGATCAACTTACCGATGATGATGTTTTCCTTCAGACCAACGAGGTGGTCGCGCTTGCCTTCGATGGCGGCCTCGGTGAGGACCCTGGTCGTCTCTTGGAACGAGGCGGCCGAGAGCCACGAGTCGGTCGCGAGCGAGGCCTTGGTGATACCCATCAACTGGGCACGGCCGTCCGCGGCTTCCTTGTTGTTCTCTTCGAGGGCGTCGTTGGTGTCGTTGAACAACTTGACGTCCACCATCGCACCGGGCAGCCACGGGGACTCTCCGGCGTCGACGATCTGGACTCGACGGGTCATCTGGCGAACGATCAGCTCGATGTGCTTGTCGTGGATCGACACACCCTGGTCACGGTAGACGTTCTGGACCTCTTCGACCAGGTATTGCTGGGTCTCACGGGTACCACGGAACTTCATCATGAGCTTGGGGTCGAGCGGACCGTCGTGCAGCGGGGTGCCGACTTCGACCTCTTGGCCGTCCTCGACGTGCAGGTGACGAGCGATCGAGATCGACTCTTCTTGGACTTCGCCCTCGTTGCCAATGACGGTGACCTTGCGTTCACGGCCGATCAGTTCAACGCGCACCACACCCGAGAACTCGGCGACCTTGGCGGCACCCTTAGGGGTACGGGCCTCGAAGAGCTCTACCACGCGCGGCAGACCGTGCGTGATGTCACTCTCGGTCACACCACCCGAGTGGAAGGTACGCATGGTGAGCTGGGTTCCCGGCTCACCAATGGACTGGGCCGCGATGACGCCCACGGCCTCACCGAGCTCGACGAGCTGGTGGGTGGCGAGTGAGAGTCCGTAACAGGCCGCGCACACGCCCTGGACGGCGTCGCAGGTCAGAGTTGTGCGCACACGTACCCGCGAAACCGCCGGATCGTCGCGCAAGCGCTCGACGTCGTCGGCCATCAGCATGGTCCCGCGCGCAATGACCTCACCGTCGGACATGACCACGTCTTCGGCCACAACACGGCCCCAGAGCTTGGTCTCGAGGTGCGCGCGCTGGGCGCGGGTGTCGGGCGCCACGTGCTCGATCCACATACCGCGCGTCCCACCGCAGTCGAACTCCTTGACAATGAGCTCCTGGGCGACGTCGACGAGTCGACGGGTCAGGTACCCCGAGTCGGCGGTGCGAAGTGCGGTGTCACCCAGACCCTTACGGGTGCCGTGGGTGGAGATGAAGTACTCGAGGACCGACAGGCCTTCGCGGAACGAAGACTTGATCGGGCGAGGGATCATCTCACCACGAGGGTTGGACACGAGGCCCTTCATCGCGGCGATCTGGCGGATCTGCTGGCTGTTACCACGAGCACCCGAGTCCACCATCATGCGGATCGGGTTGTCGGCGATCGCGTTCATGGCGCGGTCGGTGGCGTCACCGACCTCCTTGTTCGCGTTGGTCCAGATCTCGATCTCCTGCTGGCGGCGCTCGTCGTCGACGATCACGCCTCGGCGGTAGTTCGTTTCGACCTTGGCGGCCTGCTCCTCGTACTTGTTGAGGATCGCGGCCTTCTCCGAGGTCGTCACGACGTCATCGATCGAGATCGTGAGACCCGACTGGGTGGCGAAGCGAAAGCCCAGCGACTTGATCGAGTCGAGCGCCTCGGCGACCTCTTGACGGCCGAAACCACCAGAGATCTCCTCGACGATGACCCCGATGGGTGTCGCGTTCTTGCCGATCAGTTCGTTCACGTAGCGAAACCCGAAGGGCAAAGCCTCGTTGAAGAACACGCGACCGGGCGTGGTGACCAATGAACGGCTCGCACCCACGACCTCGATGCCCATGGCCTCGAGGCGCGCGTCGAGTGACGAACCCTCGAGGGGACGGATCTGGATGGGGGTACGAAGGTTGATGGTCTTGTCGCCCAGAGCGTTCTCGATCTCGTACACGTGACGAAAGACACGAGGATTCTCGACTTCGCTCTCGGCCGGCAGCGTCAGGTAGTACGCACCGAACACCATGTCCTGGGCGGGCTCGGTGATGGGGCGACCCGTCGCGGGCGTGAAGATGTTGTTCGTCGAAAGCATCAAGATGCGAGCTTCTGCCTGTGCTTCGGCCGAGAGCGGCACGTGCACAGCCATCTGGTCACCGTCGAAGTCAGCGTTGAACGCCTTGCAGACGAGGGGGTGGATCTGGATGGCCTTGCCGTCGACGAGGACGGGCTCGAACGCCTGGATACCCAAACGGTGCAAGGTCGGCGCACGGTTCAACAGCACCGGGTGCTCGCGGATGACCTCTTCGAGGACGTCCCACACGACCGCCTTGCGACGCTCGACCATGCGCTTGGCGCTCTTGATGTTCTGAGCCATCTGGGTCTCGATCAGTCGCTTCATGACGAAGGGCTTGAAGAGCTCGAGGGCCATCATCTTGGGCAGACCACACTGGTGCAGCTTGAGCTGGGGGCCGACCACGATGACCGAACGGCCCGAGTAGTCAACGCGCTTACCGAGCAGGTTCTGGCGGAACCGTCCCTGCTTACCCTTCAACATGTCCGAGAGACTCTTCAGGGGACGACCGCTCTGGCCCGCCACCGGACGGCCACGACGACCGTTGTCGAACAACGCGTCCACCGCTTCTTGCAGCATGCGCTTCTCGTTGTTGACAATGATGTCGGGCGCACCGAGGTCGAGCAGTCGCTTCAAGCGGTTGTTGCGGTTGATGACGCGGCGATAGAGGTCGTTGAGGTCGCTCGTGGCGAAACGGCCACCGTCGAGCTGGACCATCGGGCGAAGGTCTGGAGGAATGACCGGCACAGCCTCCAAGATCATGGCGCGAGGGTCGTTCAATCGACGACCCTGGTCGTCACGTCGGTTAAAGGACTGCACGATGGCGAGACGCTTCAAGAACTTCGCGTGACGCTGGGCGCTCAGTGGCTTTCGGCCGTCCTTCGCGTCGATCATCTCGCGCATGACGCGCTCTTCCTCGTCGAGGTCCATGCGGTCGATCAGCTGGAGGATCGCGTTCGCGCCCATGCCGCCTTCGAAGTACTCGCCGTAGCGAAAGTCCATCTCGCGATAGAGCACTTCGTCTTCGATGATCTGACGCGAGTGCAAGCCCTCGAAGGTGTCGAACGCCTGCTTGGCGAGTTCGCGCTCTTCGGCGAAGCGCGAACGCACGCCGTCGAGTTCCTTCTCGGTGCCGCGCTGGAGCGCTCGCAGTTCTGACTCTTTGGCGCCGTCGGCCTCGAGCTTCGCGGCACGGGCCTCGAGCTCTTTGAGCTTGTTGTCGAGCGCCTTCACTTCTCGCTCGGCGATCTCGAGCAATTCCTCGGCGAGTCCCTGGCGCAGTTCAGCCAGGTCCGCGTGGCGTCGATCGACGTCGATGTAGGTGACCATGTGGGCGGCGAAGTAGATGACCTTCTCGAGCTGCTTGGCCTTCAGCTCCTCTTTGGGAGCTGTACCCATGAGCAGGTACGCGAGCCACGAACGGGTACCGCGCAGGTACCAGATGTGCACCACCGGCGCCGACAGCGCGATGTGGCCCATGCGGTCGCGACGGACCTTGTCACTGGTGACTTCAACGCCACAGCGCTCGCAGACAATGCCTTTGAAACGTACGCGCTTGTACTTGCCACACGCGCACTCCCAGGCCTTCTGCGGTCCGAAGATCTTCTCGCAGAACAGGCCGTCCTTCTCGGGACGCAGGGTGCGGTAGTTGATGGTCTCGGGCTTCTTCACTTCTCCCGAGGACCAACTACGGATGTTCTGGGCGGTGGCGAGACCAATGCTCAGTTCGTCGAACTGGTTGACGTCTAGGGGACTCATGACAACTTCCTTTCGGCGGCACGGCGGGCGTCTTCTTCGTCACTGCCGCGCTCGGGTCGACTGATGTCGATACCCAACTCGCGCGTGACCGAGAAGAAGTCCTCTTCGGTGTCAGCAAGGTCCACGTGAGCACCGACCTTGTCGCGCACCTCCACGTTGAGACAGAGTGACTGCATTTCTTTGATGAGAACCTTGAACGATTCGGGGATACCCGGCTCGGGGAGGTTCTGACCCTTGACGATCGCTTCGTAGGCGCGCTCGCGGCCCTTCATGTCGTCGGACTTGACCGTCAACAGCTCCTGCAGGGCGTAGGCGGCACCGTAGGCCTCGAGGGCCCACACTTCCATCTCACCAAAGCGCTGGCCACCGAACTGGGCCTTACCACCAAGGGGCTGGGCGGTGATCATCGAGTACGGACCCGTCGAGCGGGCGTGGATCTTGTCGTCGACCATGTGCGCCAACTTCAAGATGTACGCGTAGCCGACCGAGATCGGGTTGTCGTACATCTCGCCGGTGCGACCGTTGAACAAGGTGACCTTGCCGTCGTTGTCACCGGCGAGCAGACGCTTGCCGTTGGCGCCATCGACGTTCAGTGTGGCGAACGTGTGCTGGATCGTCGGCTTGTCCTTCGCACGCTCGGTCTCGTCCCAGTGCGCACCGTCGAACGATGGCGTGGCGACGTAGACCGCGGGTTCGGTGCGCGGACGGGTCTTTCGATACGGACGCTTCGCGGGATCGGCCTGGTCGGCGTGACCCGAGGTACCAACCGTGGGGTTCACGTCGATACCCTGCCACCCGTGACGGGCGGCGTAGCCCAAGTGACTCTCGAGCACCTGGCCGACGTTCATACGACTCGGCACACCGAGGGGGCTCAAGATGATGTCGACGGGGGTACCGTCGGCCATGAAGGGCATGTCCTCTTCGGGCAGGATCTTCGAGATGACACCCTTGTTGCCGTGTCGTCCCGCGAGCTTGTCGCCTTCGGAGATCTTGCGCTTCTGGGCGACGTAGACCTTGACGAGCTGGTTCACGCCGGGCTGCATCTCGTGGTCTTCGTCACGGCTGTACACCTTGACGTCGATGACCTTGCCGGACTCGCCGTGGGGAACCTTCAGTGAGGTGTCACGCACTTCGCGCGCCTTCTCACCGAAGATCGCTCGCAACAAGCGCTCTTCGGGCGACTGCTCGGTCTCACCCTTAGGTGTGACCTTGCCGACCAGGATGTCACCGGGCTGGACTTCGGCGCCGATGCGCACGATGCCCCGGTCGTCGAGGTCGGCCAAGATGTCGTCGGGCAGGTTCGGGATGTCACGGGTGATCTCTTCGGCACCGAGCTTGGTGTCGCGAGCGTCGATCTCGTATTCCTTCACGTGGATCGACGTCAGCACGTCGTCTCGAACGAGTCGCTCGTTCAAGATGATGGCGTCTTCGTAGTTGTAGCCCTCCCACGGCATGTACGCCACGAGCAGGTTCTTGCCCAGGGCGAGTTCGCCGTTGGACGTGCTCGTGCCGTCAGCGAGCAGGTCGCCGGACTTGACGACCTCGCCACCGAACACGAGGGGCTTCTGGTTGATCGAGGTGTCCTGGTTCGAACGACGGAACTTGTTCAAGTTGTACTGCTTCTTGCCCAAGGTCTTGCCGTAGCGGTCCGTGACGTCCTTCTCGTACTCAACGACGATGCGGTCTCCCGACACCGAGCGCACGACACCGTCGCCCTCGGCGATGAGGACGTCACCCGAGTCGAGCGCGGCGCGAGCCTCCATGCCGGTACCGACAAAGGGCGCCTCGGGCATGATGAGCGGCACGGCCTGCTTTTGCATGTTGGCACCCATCAATGCGCGCTGGGCGTCGTCGTGCTCGACGAAGGGGATCAGTGAGGTGGCAACCGAGATGACCTGCTTGGTCGAGACGTCCATCAATTCGACTTCCTCGGGTCGAACGAAGTCGATCTCTGAGGTGGTCGAGGAGGATTTGTTGGACGCACCGACGCGAAGTCCCGTGCCGATCGGGCCTCGACGTACGAGGACGCGCTCGGCCTTGATGGCACCCTTCTCGTCCAACTCGGTGTTGGCCTGGGCGATGACGAAGCGCTCTTCCTCGTCGGCGGTGAAGTAACGGATCTCGCCCGTCACACGACCACCCGACACGACGCGGTACGGCGTCTCGATGAAGCCGTACTCGTTGATGCGCGCGTAGTTCGCGAGGTAGCCAATCAGACCCACGTTCGGGCCCTCAGGGGTCTCGATCGGGCACATACGTCCGTAGTGCGACGAGTGGACGTCTCGCACTTCAAGACCGGCACGCTCACGTGACAGACCACCCGGTCCAAGCGCGGAGAGACGGCGCTTGTGGGTGAGGCCCGACAACGGGTTGTTCTGGTCCATGAACTGGCTCAGCTGCGAGGTCGCGAAGAATTCCTTGATCGCGGACATCACGGGACGAATGTTGATGAGCGTCTGGGGCGCGATCGCCTCGACGTCTTGGGTGTTCATGCGCTCACGCACGACACGCTCCATACGCGAAAGACCCGTGCGCAGTGCGTTCTGGATCAGCTCGCCCACGCTCCTGATGCGGCGGTTCGCGAAGTGGTCCTGGTCGTCGATGTGGTACGCGGTCTCTTTGGCCGTGCGGTCACGTGCGAGGTTCAACAAGTACGTCGCGGTCGCGAGGACCTCGGCCTTGGACAACACGTGCAGGTCCTCGTTCGGACGCTCCAAGAGGTCGCCGAACAGTTCGACGTTCTTCGCGACTTCGGCGCCGAGCTTGCGGTCGAGCTTGTAGCGCCCGACACGGCTGAGGTCGTAACGCTTCTCGGAGAAGAATGCGCCTTCGAAGTACTGACGAGCAGCCTCGATGGTCTGGACTTCGCCCGGACGCGCGCGACGGTAGATCTCGAGCCACGCGGTCTCTTGGCTCGCGCGAAGGAAGTTCTCGGGCGAGTCCTCGAGGTTGTACTTGTCCATGTGCTTGGCGATCTCGAGATGCGCCTTCTTCCAGTCGGCGTGGAACTGGTCCTCGAGGAAGTCAAAGTGCGCGACGAACTTCTCGAAGAAGCTCTCGTCCATGGCGGTGTCGAGCGCACGAAGCAGCGTGAAGATCGAGATGCGACGCTTGCGCGCGATACGTGCGCCGGCGTTGGCCGCCTTGTTCTTCTTCTCTTCGAGGTCGACCTGGAGCCACTCACCGCGGCTCGGGTGGATGGTGCCTTCGAAGGCGACCTTCTCGTCCTTGCCGGGTTGGAACAACACGCCGGGCGAACGCACGAGCTGAGAGACGACAACTCGTTCGGTGCCGTTGATGATGAAGGTGCCCTGTTCGGTCATGATCGGGAAGTCACCCATGAACACGGTCTGCTCTTTGATCTCACCAGTCTCTGAGTTCAAGAACCGTGCGCGCACGAAGATCGGCTGGGAGTACGTCGTGGCGCGCTGGCGGCACTCCTCGACGGTGAATTTGGGGGGGCTCTTCAGATCCGCATCATCGGGATCGAACTCGAGTTCAAGCGACAGTCGACCAGTGAAGTCAGTGATCGGCGAAAGGGCTTCAAAAGCCTCACGCAGACCCTGTTTCATGAAAAGGTCGAAGCTGTCTCGCTGAATTTCGAGGAGGTTGGGCAGGGGGTGTGCTTCACCCAGTGCCGAGAAGTTAAAGCGCTCCGGGCTAGTGGACCGAGACGTCAACGGTCTATCCTCCGTGTGAGTGGGTGGCTACTACAGGCTTTTCCCATGGCTACGTTCAAAACGGCGTCAGGGGATGACAAAGTTGAGCGCAGGGACACGGTCATTCGATGCTAGTCCCTTGAGAGATAGATGCGCAAGTGGCGCCCCTTTCGGGATCGCCTCCGCAAAGCGGTTGGGGTCACCATAGGCAGAATTATTCGCGCGGTCAAGTATCACGCGAGTGAGCCCCGCGCGCAACGCCCCCGGGCGCTCCCCCGTTGATCAGGTGACTTGACGGCCACCCCGCGAACGTTCCAAAAGGTCATCCCCGCGACGAGCCCAAAAGACCTGATCACGAGTTTTAAAAAAATTTTTAGGTCCGTTTCACGCAATTTTGAGAGACCACTTCTACCATCTCTCGTGCTCGATAGAGATGAGCCGAAAGGAGATTTGAAATGTTACTTCGTACTGACCCATTCCGAGAACTGACGTCATCTGTCGCGTTTCCAGGTCTCTTGACGCGCCAGAGCACCATGCCCATCGACATCTACCGCGCCGAGGACGCCTACCTCGTCCAGGTCGACCTGCCCGGTGTGCATCAGGACTCGATCGAGGTCTTCGTCCAGAGGAACGTCCTCAGCATCAGCGCGCGTCTCACCCGCCCCGACCAGGGGATGATGGAGGTCCTCGTGTCTGAGCGCCCCAAGGGCCTTCTGAGCCGGCGTCTCAGCCTCGGCGAGGAGATCGACGCGGAGCACATCCAGGCTGACTACATCGACGGAGTCTTGTTGATCCGTCTGCCGATCGCCGAGCACGCCAAGCCCCAGCGCGTGCAGGTCGGCACCCACGAACGCATCAGTGACTCCTTGAACGCGTAGGCCTCCCGGTGCCACAGCGTACAAAAAAGGGCCGCCGACCCAAGTCGGCGGCCCTTCTTCGTTAGAGCGGAGTTACTTGAGCTCTACCGTCGCGCCAGCGGCCTCGAGAGCCGCCTTGGCCTTGTCGGCGTCGGCCTTTGAGACCTTCTCCAGAACGGGCTTGGGGGCGCCGTCCACGAGGTCCTTGGCTTCCTTCAGGCCCAGGTTGGTCAGTGCACGCACTTCCTTGATGACCTGGATCTTCTTGTCGCCACCGGCGGTCAGAATGACGTCGTAGTCACTCTTCTCCTCGGCACCAGCGCCGGCGTCAGCGCCGCCGCCAGCCGCCGCGGGAGCCGCAACAGCCACGGGGGCCGCTGCAGTCACGCCGAACTTCTCTTCGAACTCCTTCAGCAGTTCGCTCAGCTCGATGACGGAAAGCTCAGCAATGCCGTCAAGGATCTGCGCCTTGGTCAGGGTTGCAGCCATGGTGATTCCTTTCTTTTCTTCGTTTCGGGTACTGCGTTGATGGGTTATTCGGCCGGTTCGCTCGCGGCGTCCTCACTGGGCGCCTCGGTGGTTTCGGCGTCAGCCTCGGCGACGGGCGCCTCGTCTGACTCCGCGACCTCCGCGACAACTGCCGCGGCGTCGTCGCTCGCTGCGGGTGCAGCTTCCTCGACCCCGGCCGGAGTCTCGGCGGCTTGTTCGGTGGCCTCCTCGACGGGAGCGGCCGAGCCGCCCTTGCTGTCGAGCAGGGCCGAGAGGCCGTAGGCGAAGTTTTGCGGCACGGCCTTCAAGAGACCGGCCATGGTGCGAAGTGGTGCGGCGAGCATGCCCGCGATCTGGGCGAGCAGCACGTCTCGGCTCGGCAGGTCCGCGAGCGCAGTGAGGTCGCTGAACGACAGGGTCTTGCCGTCCACGACGCCACCCTTGACGACGAGCTTGGGTGATTCCTTGGCGAAGTCGCGAAGGGTCTTGGCGACTGCCGAGACGTCGCCGTCGACGAAGGCAATGGCGGTCGGGCCCTGGAGGAACTCACCGATCGGCTCGACTGAGGTACCCGAGATGGCGCGCAGCACGAGGGTGTTCTTGAACACCTTGTAGTCAGCGCCAATCGCGCGCAGTCGACGACGAAGCGACGAGATCTCGGCGACGGTGAGACCTCGGTACTCGGTCACGACGGCCGTGGACGTACCTTCGACCTTGGACTTGAGTTCGTCGATCGTGGCGACCTTCTCGGGGTTGATCTTGCTCATACTGGCTCCTTCACCGGATGCCGCCCGGTACGGGCCTCGACATCCAAGCAAACGAGCCACCCGAGGGCGCACTCGAATTCCTCGTCAGGCTGGCCACGAGGGCCACTTAAGTGGGAAATCCCACACCGGATGTCTTCGGCGTTCTTTCTAAATCTGTTGCACCAACGTCGTGCGAGTACTCAATGGTAGCGATGGCCCAGGGCCATCGTCAAAACGAAACTCAGGCCGAGGCCAGCACTTCTTCATCCTGGCGGGTGCGTGTCGGGTCGATCTTGACACCGGGCCCCATCGTCGAAGAGACGGTGATGCTCATGATGTAGCGACCCTTCGCGCTCGACGGCTTGACGCGTACGATCTCGTCGATGACCGCGTGCACGTTTCGTGCGAGGTCCTCACGGCTGAAGCTCACCTTGCCGACGCGCAGTTGCACGTTGCCGATCTTGTCGGTGCGGTACTCGACGCGTCCACCCTTGAACTCAGAGACGGCCTTGGCGACGTCCATGGTCACGGTGCCGGTCTTCGGGTTGGGCATGAGACCGCGCGGACCGAGCACGCGACCGAGTCCACCGACCTGACCCATCAGGTCCGGGGTCGCGATCGCGACGTCAAAGTCCAAGAACCCGCCCGCAACCTTCGCGACGAGGTCCTCGGCACCGACAACGTCGGCGCCCGCGTCACGAGCGGCCTGGGCCGCTTCACCGGCGGCGAAGACCGCCACGCGGTTGGTCTTACCGGTACCGGCGGGCAGCGAGATGGTGCCACGCACGATCTGCTCGGCCTTTCGAGGGTCGACGCCGAGACGGATTGCGAGCTCGACGGTCTCGTCGAATTTGGCCGTCGAGATGGCCTTCACCTTCTCAAGCGCCTCTGAGACGGTGAGCAACTCTTCGCGGTCCACCTTCGCCAGGGCGTTCTTGTAGTTCTTTCCGTGCTTCATGTTTCCTTCTCCTAGCCCGCGACCGAGATGCCCATGGAGCGGGCCGTTCCGGCAACTTGCAGCTTGGCCATCTCGAGGTCCTCGGTGTTGAGGTCCTTCAACTTGGTCTTGGCGATCTCTTCGACCTGGTCCATGGTGACCGTCGCGACGGTCTCACGGCCGGCGAGGTGCGCACCCTTGGTGACACCGGCGGCCTGGCGCAAGAGCACCGGGGTCGGCGGCGTCTTTAGGACGAACGTGAACGAACGGTCCTCGTAGATCGAGATGTCGACCGGGATGACCGTGCCCTTCATTGACTCGGTGGCCGCGTTGTACTGCTTGCAGAACTCCATGGTCTGAATACCATGGGGCCCGAGGGCGGTACCGACCGGCGGCGCGGGGGTGGCCCCACCAGCTTCGAGTTGGATCTTTACGACCGCAACGACTTTCTTTGCCATGACTCTCTCCTTACACGTTCTCTAGAGCTTCGTAACCTGCGTGAAGTCGAGCTCCACGGGGGTTTCTCGACCAAAGATGTCCACGAGCACCTTGACCTTGAGCTGGTCTTCGTTGATCTCGGCGACGTGGCCTGAGAACGTGGCGAAGGGTCCGGTCTTGATCTGGACGGTGTCGTTGACTTCGAATTCGTGGGTCGGCATGCGGCGCTTGGCGCTCGGCTGCTCGACCCCTTCGACCTGGGGTCGGATGATGTTGTCCACCTCTCGACGCGTGAGCGCCGTCGGGCGGGTCTTCTCGGCACCCACGAAACCCGTGACGCCGGGCGTGGAGCCGATGACGTAGAAGATCTCGGGGTCCGGCTCGCAACGTATGAGCAGGTAGCTCGGGAACATGCGCTTGGAGACGGTGACTTTCTTGCCACCCTTGAACTCGGTGACGTCCTCTTCGGGCAGGTAGATCTCGTAGATGCTGTCGTTCAGTTCGCGACTCTTGATGATGTTGTTGAGCGCGCCGATGACCTTTTGCTCGTGGCCGGCGAAGGTGTGCACGATGTACCAGCGACCCGGGCGGTCAAAGGCGCTCTCGACGATCGGTTCCTCGTCGAGGCCGTCTTCGAGGATCGTCACATCGAGGATCTCGTCGCTGTCGACGTCGTGCTCTTCGCTGCGGGGGGTGTCGATATCACTCATAGTCATTGCCTTACTTCTGGAAGAGGAACGTGACGAATTTGGAGAAGCCAACGCCCAGTCCGAAGATCAAGAGGGTCATGAACACGAGAACGAAGAACACGATCGACGTGTAGTTGATGACCTCGGGACGCGTGGGCCAGGCCACTTGGCGCATCTCGTCGCGGATCTCTTTGATGAACTGACGGATGCTCGTGCGCGGACCTCGACGTCGAGCGACGTCCTGGGCTGACGTGCGACGCGAGGTGGCGCCGTCGGCGTCCACCTGTCCTTGTCGCTGCATCATGCGCTTCTGTTCGCGGTTCATCTCACGTCTCTCGTTAAAACTTCGGCTACTTCATCGAAAACATCTTCGAGCAGGGCAGGAGGGACTCGAACCCCCAACCCCCGGTTTTGGAGACCGGTGCTCTACCAATTGAGCCACTGCCCTCTGCGCCTCTCACCAGTTCCCAGCAAGAGGCCGTAGGGAAGATAAATCTTACCACCCTGGGCGAGGTGCCCTCTAGCGGGTCTCTTTGTGCAGCGTGTGCTTGCGCTCCCACTGGCAGTATTTGGACATCTCAATACGCTCGCGGTCGTTCACCTTGTTCTTCATGGTGATGTAATTACGGCGTTTGCACTCCTCACAGGCCAAGGTGACCTGCACGCGCTTCTCATTCTTTGCCATCGTTCTCTCCTGTCGATACTGCGTTCACTGCGCGGACCCCACGGGTCCTGCCTGGTAGCGGCGGCGGGACTCGAACCCGCGACAACACGATTATGAGCCGTGTGCTCTGACCACCTGAGCTACGCCGCCTGGCGAGCCCTCTGTCGGGATTGAACCGACGACCCCTTCCTTACCATGGAAGTGCTCTACCACTGAGCTAAGAGGGCAATCGTGTCAAAAAGACACGGAGGCGAATTGTACTCCGACAATGGAGGGTTTTTCCAACCGGACGAAGACTACCCTTGAGACTCATGAGAACGCGCCTGGTGGAACTCGATGACGCGCAGGCCCTCATGAACATCTACAACCCCGAGGTTATCGAGACCACGGTGAGTTTTGACCTGGTCCCGCGCTCACTCGAAGAGCAGCGGGCGTGGATCCGCACGCACCTGAACACCCACCCGTGCATCGTGGCGCTCAACGAGGACGACGAGCTCGGTGAACGCGGCGCACGTGGCGAGTTGATCCTGGGTTTCGCCCTGGTGTCCCCTTTTCGACAGCGCCCCGCCTACGCGACCACCGTCGAGAACTCGGTATACGTCCATCGCGGCGCTCGAGGCCGCGGCGTCGGCGAGACGTTGCTGCGAGAACTGATCAATACCGCTGGTGAATCGGGGTTTCACTCACTCATCGCGCGCATCGTGGGCGAGAACGACGGGTCCATCCGCTTGCACGAGAAATGCGGCTTCAAACTCGTCGGCACCGAGATTGAAGTCGGACGAAAGCACGGTCGCTGGCTCGACGTCGTTGAATATCAGTACGTAATACCTGACCAACGGGATTAAGACGTCAGTTCCAGCTCCTGCTCGGGCCACGACCACTGGGTCCAGCGGCCCATGGGCAGTACGAGCACCCCACCCAAGATCGCGACCGCCAGCGCGATGAGCAGCGGATTACTGTGCACGAGGCCCGCGAGGAGCTGACGACCCCCGGGGAGTCCAATGAAGGGTCCGGTGATCGACAGCGCCAAGAGCCAGAAGTGCTCGCGCCCCTCGTAACTCGCGGCGAGCAGTACCAGACCCCAGGCGAAATACCAGGGCTGGACCACCGGTCCAAGTTCCACGAAGAGCAGCAGCGCCACCGCGAGCGAGCGCACCCACCCTCTTCGCTCGGCGTTGAAGAAGAGCCATAACGCGAAACCCGCCGCGGTGAGCAACCCGAGCAGGCGCGTCACCGAGAGCACCGGGGCGAGTCGCAGTGACGACAGGCCAATGGCGTGGGCAATATTGGTGATCGCCATGCCCGCGCCGGTGGCGGGTGCGGCCCAGGAGCGCACCGTGCCGTTGGACAGAAGATTCTTCACCCACCCGAAGCCGAACCCCGCGAGCTGGGTCGAGACCGCGAGCACCGCCCCCGCGACCAAGGTCGCGATGGCGATTGGTCGTAAGCGTTCACGAAAGCTCGCGCGCGGCCCGAGCCACGTCCAAGCAACGAACGCCAGCCCGAGCGCCGCCGGTGCCTTGATCGCCGCCGCGCACGACACGAAGAACAGCGCCCAGATCGGTCTCTTCTTCACCGCCAGTCCAATGCCGATCACCAAGAATCCCGTCATGATGGCGTCGTTGTGGGCACCACCAATGAGCGTCAACAGCACGAGCGGGTTCATCGCGCTGAGCACGAACGCCTCACCGGGGTCGCGATTCATGGCGCGAGCGAGCAGGACGATGCCGTAACCGATCATGGCGACCGCGATCACCTCTAAGAGGCGAAGCCCGACGACCGTGGCGAGCTGGTTGTGAAGGGTGAGCCGGTCGATCGACCCGTCGAGGAACAAGAACAGGGGTCCATAGGGTGCGGGCGCGTTACCCCACAGCGGGTCGACGGGTGAGACGTAGGGGCTCGAACCCAGTGAAAAAGGGCCCAAAATATAGGGACTGAGGTGATATCCCGTCATCTCGCCTTGGGCCGCGTAGCTAAAGACGTCACGAGAGAACATCGGTGGCGCGACGATCATGGGCGCAGCCCAGAGCAGCAGCATCCACCACAGCGACTTGATCGACGCACCCGGGTGCAGCTTCATCACCTCAGACAACCGCAGCCACACGCGCATCAACAACAAGAGCCCGCCGTAGACCAAGATGATCGACAGCAAGAACTTGGTCTCACTGGTGTTGGAGATGGGCAGCGGTATGACCGGCTCGCCGAAGAACCAGGTCTTGGGGAAGTTGAACTTGAAGGGCGAGTTGGTGAAAGAGCCGCCCGCGAGGATGAGCGCCATGGCGACGAACCCGAGCAGCGCCGGTTGCCAGAGGAACGACCAGCCTTCGAAGGGCCCCGGCGTGAAACGACCCAGTGGCGTATAGCGACGCTCGAGCAGTTGCACGCCCGACTCGAACCAGACCGCACTTCGTTCGTAGGCGTGACGAACCGCGCGTGCCCACGACGTCAGTCGTCCCACACCGCTCCTCTCGCCTCGATCAGTTGCCACCGTAGTCCGCACATCCAATTCCGGGCGTGGTCAATCCAGCATTCGCTGGATTGACCGTGGTGGGCCGGGAGGGATTTGAACCCCCGTAGGCAAAGCCGTCTGGTTTACAGCCAGATCCCATTGGCCGCTCGGGCACCGACCCGTCGAGAATCCTACTTGGCCGCACCGACCCACTTCCAATGGGCCCCGAGCATCTACGATTTGTGCATGCCCAGTTTTGACATTGTCTCGGAGATCGACCTTCAAGAGGTGAGAAACGCGGTCGATCAGGCCAACCGTGAAGCGACGACCCGCTTCGACTTCAAGGGCACCAACGCCACCATCACCTTTGGTGAGAAGGAACTCACACTCTCCGCCTCGACCGAAGACCGACTTCGAGCGCTCTACCAGCTGCTCGAGGAGAAACTGGTGAAGCGCTCGGTCTCACTAAAGACCCTCGACCCGGGCAAGATCGAAGAAGCGAGTCAGGGCGCCGCGCGTCAAAAGGTCACACTGAAGGCGGGCATCAGCCAAGAGGTCGGCAAACAGATCAACAAGATGGTCAAGGAGATGGGCGTGAAGAACCTCAGCTCCTCGATCCAGGGCGACCAGGTTCGCGTCACCGGCAAGCAGCGTGACGACCTCCAACAGGCCATCGCGTTCTTCAAAGAGGCCGACATGGCGGTGCCGCTGCAGTTCACGAACTTTCGTGACTGAGGCCCGTCGCGACTAGTTCGCGATCTGTTCCTCGGCGACGAGGTGCGCCTCGATGTCGTGCAGCTTGTCGGTGTGAAAGATCCGATTGAAGAGCAGGATCTTCAAGATCCAAAAGATCGTGAAGCTCAAGAGGTTGACACCGGCGACCATCAGGGTGTTGATGACGTGAGCCCAGTTGTGGGTGTGGACCATGTGCTTCACCCAGGCGGCGCCGAGCAGCGAGAACGCGATGCCGAGAAACGACATGCTCCAGTAGGGCACCACTTCGTTGCGGAAGTGACTCTTGCCGCGCTTACCCCACGCCCAGGCCCGATTCAGATAGTACGAGGGGATGATCGCCACGACGTTGCCGCACAGCGTTGCTTCGATGACACCGTGAAAGATTCGAAAACCGTAGGTGATCAGAATCACGCTGAGCGACACGAGTGTCGTCAAGACCGAACTGACGAAGAATCGAATGAGTTTCTTGCCTTGGTGCGTTCGCGACCACGCAAGAATGTCACTAATTCGTCTAGGCATCCCCGCTAGCCTACTGGCCTCACGACGACAGGGACGGTGAGTGACACAATGGAACCATGTCCCAAGCCCTAGAGTTCCTGGTGAACTTGCTCGACCTCGAGACCATTGAAGTCAACACCTACCGCGGTCGTCACCCCGAAGAGGAACGTCAACGGACCTTCGGGGGCCAGGTCGCCGCACAAGCCCTGATGGCGGCGGGGCGCACGGTCCAGCACGGCTCGGTGCACTCACTGCACTCCTACTTTCTTCGACCCGGTGACCCGCGCGTACCCATCCTCTATGAAGTGGACCGGATCCGTGACGGCAAGAGCTTCACGACCCGGCGCGTCGTCGCTATCCAGCACGGGCGAGCGATCTACAACATGCAGGCCAGCTTTCACAGTGAAGAACAGAGTCTGGAACATCAGTTCGAGATGCCCGACGTGCCCGGACCCGAGACCATCAAGCCACTGCTCGAACGAGTCCAAAGCGAATTCGGTGACATCGACGAGTGGTTCAAGCGACAACACCCCATTGACCAACGCTTCATCGGCGAACTCCCGTGGAGTCCGCTTCGAAGCAAAGAACCCCGCCAGCGACTCTGGATCAAGGCCGACGGTGAACTGCCCGAGGACCCGCTGCTGCACGCGTGCGTGATCGCCTACGCCAGTGACATGAGTCTCTTTGACGCCATCCTCGCCCCCCACAGCATCCGCTGGGACGACGGGACCTTCATGGGCGCGAGCCTCGACCACTGCATGTGGTTCCACCGCGAGGTGCGCGCCGACGAGTGGCTGCTCTACGACACCGATTCACCCATTGCCCACGGAGGACGCGGTCTCGCGCGCGGCTTCCTCTTCAACCAAGCGGGTCAGTTGCAGGTGTCCATGGTCCAAGAAGGTTTGACCAGAGTGATCGACCCTTCAAAGCAGCACATCCCGTCATAAGATTCGAGCCATGAACCTCGACACCGCCGCGCACGACTACGAGGCCAGCACCCAGGCCTTCTTAGAGGCAGTGGCCCGTATCACCGAGGCGAACATAGACAATCACGTGGCCGAGGGCTGGTCTGGCCGACAGATCGTCCACCACATCGCCGACAGCGAGGCCCAGTCCTACGCGCGTCTTCGTCGCCTCGTGGCCGAACCAGTGGGCTCGCTGATCCAGGGCTACGACGAAGCGGCGTGGGCGCAGTGCGAACGCCTCGGGTACCAAGAGATGGGGATCGAGCACTCGCTCAACGTCTTCAGCGCCGTGCGCAGCGCATCACTCGACATCGTCAAGCGCCTCACGCCCGAGGACCTCGAGCGTTACGGCGAGCACAGCGAAACGGGTCGCTACAGCGTCGCCACGTGGCTCGAGACCTACACTCGTCACCCGCGCGAACACGCGGCCCAACTCCTCGAGGCGTTAGAAGCGCGTTAGTTGCGCTCGGACATGGGCACGTACTCACGCTGTGCCGAGCCGATGTAGAGCTGACGCGGTCGAGCGATCTTGACGTCTTGTTCGAGGAGCTCTTGGAAGTGCGCGAGCCAACCCGAGGTGCGCGGGATCGCAAAGAGCACCGTGAACATCTCGGGCGGAAAGCCCATGGCCTGATAGATGAGACCCGAATAGAAGTCGACGTTCGGGTAGAGACGTCGTGAGATGAAGTAGTCGTCCTTCAGGGCGATCTCTTCGAGCTTGAGCGCGATGTCGAGCAGTGGGTTCTTGCCCGTGACGCTGAACACGGAGTCGGCGGTCATCTTGATGATGGTCGCGCGCGGGTCGAAGTTCTTGTAGACGCGGTGTCCGAAACCTTCGAGCTTGGTCTTACCCTGCTTGACCGTCTCGATGAAGGCGGGGATGTTCTCGATGCTGCCGATCTTGGTGAGCATCTTGAGCACCGCCTCGTTCGCGCCACCGTGACGAGGTCCGTACAGGGCAGCCGTCGCGGCCGCGGTCGCACTGTAGGGGTCGCCGTGCGACGAGCCCACCACGCGCATCGCGGTCGTGCCGCAGTTCTGCTCGTGATCGGCGTGCAGGATGAACAGCACGTCGAGGGCCCGCGCCAGGATGGGGTCCGGTTCGTAGCGAGGCTCGGCGACCTTCCACATCATCGAGAGGAAGTTCTGGGTGTAGCCGAGCGTGTTGTCGGGGTAGACAAAGGGCATACCCACCGAGAAACGGTGCGCGGCCGCGGCGAGCGTGGGCATCTTCGCGATCAGACGCACGACCTGCTTATGGAGCACCTCGGGGTCGTCGAGGACCTTGGCCTCTTTGTAATACGTCGACAACGCGGCAATCGCCGAGACCAGCATGCCCATGGGGTGCGCGTCGTAGTTGAAGCCTTCGAGGAAGCGCTTGCGCACGTTCTCGTGGATGAACGTGTGATAGGTGATCTCACGCTCCCACTGCGCAGCCTGCTCCGCGGTGGGCAACTCGCCGTGGTTCAACAAGTACGCGACCTCGAGGTAGGTTGACTTCTCCGCGAGTTGTTCGATGGGATACCCGCGGTAGCGAAGGATGCCCGCGTCCCCGTCGAGGTAGGTGATCGCCGACTCCGCCGCAGCGGTCGACATGAAGCCCGGGTCGTAAAACCACACACCCGGCACGGCTTTAGAGAATTCCTTGGCGGCGATGCCACCGTTCTCGATAGGAATTTCTCGAGTTTCTCCAGTGCGATTGTCAACCACCGTAATGGACTCGGTCATGGTTCCTCACTTCAACTTAGGGGGCGTGCCCATCGTAGGCGAACTCGCGAGTCGGCTGGGCTGATCAACCGTTGCCCGAGGGCGAGACGACGACCGTGTAGCGGCGGCTTCGCACCATGGCGGGCCCGCTCGGGGCGCCGGCCAGACTGAGGGTCAACGTCGCGTGTTCGCTCGCCGCGATGTTCAAGATCTTGGGCACAAACGCGTAGGAGGCCAGCGGTCTTAGGGTCACCGACATGCTCTGGCGCTGGGCCACGCCCGAGGCGCCCGCCGGGGTAAGCACGATTGTCAACGTGACGGGCTGGGTGGCGTAACTCGCGTTGCTCACGGTGACCCCCAGATGGACGGCGTTGGTCGGGGGTAACAAGATTTCACCCGTGGGCGCCGGTAACGCCGCCGGCGAGACGCTGACCGCGCTGATGCCGATTCCCCTCGTCAGGGTCAGCGAGGGCGACTGGGAGAGCCTCGACATCACCGCTGCGAAATCGAGGTGTGCGACCGCGCTGGTGGTCGCGAGCAAGCTCACGTGACCAGGTTCGAGGAGCAGGCCTCGACGAGCCAGGTTCCATTGCTGGCTGGTTGCGAGCAGAGACGCTTGGGCCGTGGCGACACTGAGTCCGGGCGTGACGTTACTCGGCGTCGCCCAGGGCATTGAGAGATTCGCCGCCACCGCGCTCAGCAGGAACTGGTAGTCGTCGATGCGTTGCTCGGTCAATTGGGCAATGGTGTCGTTGATGTTGTGCTTGAGCAGCGGTCGACGAAGACGCGAGCCCTCGGTCTGGAGCATGGGCAATTGCTGTTGGAGCTGGGCCATGCGTGCGGCGAAGACCTGGCGCGAAAGAGATCCCCCGTGGACAAGCAAGTACGAGAGACGGGTGTCGAGGGCGTTCTCTTGGCTGATCATCACGTTGCTCAGCGCCGCGAAGCTCTCGTTCTCGCTGCGTCGTGGGCTGGTCGCACCGTGACCCGCGCGGCTTATGTCACGCGCGAACAGCAGCACGAGCAGCGTGGCGATCACCGCCATGCTGAGCAGGGCGGTGTGTCGACGACGTTGTGCTCGGGTGCGGGCCACGACGTAAGAACTTACTCACTCACCCCAATCACGCCCCGCGAGCGGGCACGTCACTCCTCGTCGAGCTCCTCAAAGTCATCGAGGTCAATGATCTCAGAAGCGCCTTCGAGCAGGGGCGTCGCGGGTCCGATCCCCCACTTCGCGTCATTGAGCGCGACGGGTGCCTCGTGGATACTGTTGAGATCTGGCACCGCCTTAGCGCGCTGGGCACCACCGAGGCGTCGAATCTCACGCGCCGAGACAATGAGTCTCGACTCGACGGACTTGACCATCTGGTTGTAGTTGTTCACCGTGTCGTTGAGTGAGCGACCGAGTTTGGAGATGGGCTCCGCGACGAGTCGAATCCGGTCGACGATCTTTTCTGCCATGTCGAGGATCTCTTTGGCGTTGACTTGCGCTTCATGTTGGCGAACGACGAAGGCCACCGACCAGAGCAGCGACAATAGGTTGGTCGGGCCGACGACCAGGACCCGCTCGGTCGCGGCGTAGGCGTGCAACGTCGGGTCGGCGTCGAACGCCGCGGTGATGGCGGCGTCACTCGGCACGAAACAAACCGTGAACTCGGGCGCGGGTGTGATGATCTCCCAATAGGACTTCTCGCGCAAGGTCTTCACGTGGCCTCGCAACTTCTTCGCGAATTCGTCGTAATGGCGTCGACGCTCATCAACGTCCTCGCTCGCGAGCGCCCGCTCGAAGTCGTCGAAGGGAAACTTCGCGTCCACCGCGATGCTCGCGCCGTTGGGCATCTTCACAATGCAGTCAGGTCGCAGTGACTTTCCCGAATCGTTGACGCCACTTACCTGCAAGTCGTAGTCGATGTTGCGACGCAGCCCCGACGCCTCCATCACGTTGGCCAGTTGGATCTCGCCCCACTTGCCGCGCTGGTCTCCGCGCCCGAGCAGTTGATTGAGACGACGGGTCTCGGCCTGAGACTTCTGTTGGGCCTCGAGCAACTCGACGGCCTTGCTCTTCACGTCAGACAGTGCCCCGACGTGCTCTTTGTTGAATTCGGCGAGGTTGCGTTTGTACTCATCGAGCAGGTCCTCGAGCGGCTTGAGGGTGTGGGTGAGTTTCGAATCGCGCTCTTTGAGCACCTGCTCCTGGGACTGGTTGAATTCGGCAACCGTGCGACTGAGGACTCGATTGGACGTGTTCTCAAAGGTCACCTCCAACCCCTCGAGGGCGGCCGCGCGCTCGGCGCGCTCACGCTCGAGCATCTCATTGGCCGCGTGCAGTTGCGTGTCGCGCACCGCAAGGTCCTGGGTGGACTTGGCGAGAGCGTCGCGCAGGCTCTGGGTCTTCTTCGCTGTGAGCATCCACGCCACAGCCGCGCCGAGCACCACGCCCACGACACCACCGAGAACTATCGACATTGCGCCTCCCATCCGTTCGTCTCGCCCCCACCCTAGAGAACACGTGTCACACCGATATCCTTGACCCATGTACCGCCTCTTTGGTTCCAGCTCGCAACCCTCAGAGCCGCCCGCGAGCGACGAAGGCATCACGCCCGAGATGCGGACCAATGTGGTGCGCGTCTTCGCCCTCGTCGGTGAGGCGATCGCCGAAGCGACGCACGCCCTGCTCGCGGGGGACCGCGAACTCGCCAAACGGGTAGTGGAACAAGACGTCGTGATCGACACCCTGGTCAACGAGATGGTGCTTCGCGCCGAACAGCAACTCTTCGAGAACACCACGCTCGGCGCGAACGCGCGACGCGAACTGCTGACGTTGCTTCGGATACTGCCCGAAGTGGAGCGCAACGGTGATCTGGCTGAACACATCGCGCGGCGCGCGGCGCGCGGACTGGGTAGTGAGATGTCCCCACGGAGCCGAGGCCTCGTCGAGCGGATGGGTGAAGTCGCGTCAATGATCTGGCGTGAGGCGTCTGACGTCATCATCGACGGCAAGCTCGAAGCCGCGGGTGCCATCGAAGACATCGACGACGAGCTCGACGACCTGCACGTCTCTTTGACCGCGGAACTGACGTCGGGCTCGATGACGTTGCCCGTGGCGGTTGAACTCGCACTGCTCGCGCGCTTCTACGAGCGATTTGGGGACCACTGCGTGAACCTCGCGCGTCGCCAGGTCGGTCGCAACGGTGGCGACTAGCGCAGGTTCACCAGCGCTTCGGCGATCTGCACGGCGTTGAGCGCCGCACCTTTACGCAGATTGTCGCCACTCACGAACAAAGACAGCCCGTTCTCCAAGGTCGTGGCACGACGGATCCTGCCCACGTAGGACGGGTCCTTGCCCGCAGCGAGCCTCGGTGTGGGCATGTCGTGCACCACGACGCCGGGGGCGTCCATCAGCAACGACGTCGCCTCTTCGGGTGAGATCGGGCGCTCGAAACCCAGTGTGATGCTGAGCGAGTGACCCGTGAAGACCGGCACGCGCACGCAGGTGGCGTCGACGATCAAGTCGTCGATCTCGAGGATCTTGCGGCTCTCGTCGCGCAACTTCTGCTCCTCACCGGTCTCGAGCGAACCGTCTTCCACGATCGAGCCCGCCATCGCGATGACGTTGTGCGCGATGGTCTGGGGGAACTTGATGCCCTGTTCGAGGGGGAACGCCGACCCGTCAAAGGTGAGCACCCGCACGTCGCGCTCAAGAGTCTTTTCCAGTTGCGAGGCCAACTCGTCAACACCCTCGCGCCCGGCACCACTCACCGCTTGGTAAGTGGACACGACCATCGAGCGAAGACCTGCCGCGTTGTGCAGTGGCTTGAGGACGGGCATCGCGGCCATGGTGGTGCAATTGGGATTGGCGACGATGCCCTTAGGGATCGAACGAAGTGCGTGGGCGTTGACTTCGGGGACGACGAGGGGCACTTCGGGGTCCATGCGCCACGCTGACGAGTTGTCGATGACGATGGCGCCAGCCGCGGCGAGTCGCGGCGAGAGGATCTTGGAGGATGATGCGCCCGAGGAGGCGAGCGCTATCTCGATGCCACTGAAGTCTGCGGTGGCGGCGTCCTCGATTGTGACGGCCTTGCCGTTCCAGTCGA
>JAJXXA010000004.1 GCA_021781335.1 Actinomycetes bacterium | reverse complement strand
TTGTGGCTCGCGCCGCTGCTCGTGCTCGTCGTGGTCGCGGTCATTGGAGTTCGCCTCGCGAGGCGGCGCCGATGAGGCGACGAGATCAACTGATCGACGAGATCGGGCTTCGAGAGGCGTCGCTGGCTGACGCCCACAAGGAATACGTCGCGGGCGAGCTCTCGTTCCATGAGCTCGAACAGATCCAGGTGCGAGAACGCGAGGGCATCGATCGGGCCCGACGCGAGCTCGACGCGTTGGGTGCGCACGTACCCGCTCCCGACGTGGCGCGCACCGGACGCAGACGACGACGACGCCTTTTGGTCATTGGCCTGGTGTGTCTCGCGGGGGCGCTCGGTGTGTTTCTCTGGTCCACCTTCTCCACGCGCCAAGCCGGCAATTCAATCACCGGTTCGATTGCCTTGAGCAACCAGCAAAAGGTCCAGCAATACCTGAGTGAGGCCGAGGCTGACGTCGCCAACGGCAATGTGGTGGCGGCATTGAGCGCTTATCACGCCGTGCTCGCAATCGACGCAAAGAACGTCTCGGCGCTGACCCAGGCCGGATGGTTGGAATTCTCAGCGGGAAGCTCGGACCAGAATCTGACCATCATGAAGATCGGCGTCAGCGACCTGCAACGCGCGATCGTGCTCGCCCCGCGCCTGGCGGCCCCTCGTCTCTACTACGCCATCGTCGCCGACTCGACACCGGGCAACCAGGCAGTCGCCAAGCGTCAGTTCGAAGAGTTCCTCGCACTCAAACCGTCTGCGGGTCAGTTGGCGATCGCGGCGCCGTTCCTCAAACGATTGGGCATCGTCTACCACTAGGTGGGTTGAGGTGCGTACTGAGCCTGACAATGAGTCGTGCGAGTCGTGTGACAGCACTCGAAGCGGGAGCCGCGTAGCAAACGCTCGTTGGCGAAATTACGCTCGTACCTAAGCGGTAACGCGACAGGTGGCGTCCCCGCGCGCTCGCGAGGTGAGCGTGATGGGGGACTTTTGGGCGCCGAGGCCTTCGAGCATCCCCGCAATGAGTCCGCGGTCAACGGCGCACAGTACGGGATGGTGGGTGGCGGCACTGCCGAAGGGGCAGTTCTCGGAAACCACTGACTGGCCCGTGTCATCTTCTTCGGCGCGTGCATCAAAGCCGTGCGCGGTGAGCAGACCCGCAATCGCCGACATGGCGTTCTTGACGGTTCGATTCGAGTCAGTGGGTGAGACCGCGGCGCCCAAGGTGCGTCCGTACTGGACGCCGACATCGTGGGCCATCTCCTCGGAGGCCTCGGGTCCGAGCCGGTCGAGCGCCATCTCCAACAGTGCGACCAGGAGTGCGTCGCGACGAAGCGAGCCGTCCATGACGACGGTCTCGTCGACCACACGGTACCCCTTCGCGGGTCGACCAACGGTGGTCTTTCGCACGTTATCGAAGGTGACGTAGCCACCCTCGGTGAGCCGCTCCAGGTGGTGGCGCACGACATTCGCGTGTACGGCGCAGTGCTGGCTCAACTCGCTCGCGGTCGCACCGGGATTGTCACGCAAGTAGAAGTAGATCTTGCGTCGGGTGTTGTCACCGAACGAGTGCGCGAGGCTCGTCACCGTCGCGCTGAAGAGGGCCGGATCCAGTCCGTTTTCACCCGTCGTTATGGTCACGTTGGAATTCTAGGAGTGAATGGCCTTCGTGCGACGGTAACCTCGAAGAATCGCAGCGAAGGAATCCCTATGAGCATTGAGCCCCAATTACGCAGTGACCTCGCCAATATCGTCGAACCCCAGTTGGTACGCACGCTGGAACAACTTGGCTTCCTCGGTGAGGTGAGCGAGGTCGACGGACAGGTCAGGGTTGAATTGGTCCTGCCGGTGACCGCATGGCCAAATCTGGCTCTCCTCGAAGCCGAGGTCCTTGAGCGTGCCCCGGGGGCGAACGTGAGCGTGCGCACGATGAACGACGAACAGCGCCTCGAACTAAGAAACTTCCTGCGCGGCGCGATGGCGAGTGATCCCGGACCGGGTCATCACGACCACGGCGACGCCCAACCTCGATTCATGGCCAAACTCTCAAAGACCCGCATCCTCGGGATCTCTTCGGGCAAGGGGGGCGTGGGTAAGTCCTCGGTGACCGTTAACCTCGCCATTTCACTCGCGCGAGCGGGCTACCAGGTGGGAGTGCTCGACGCCGACGTCTACGGCTTCTCCTTGCCCAAGATGCTCGGGGCGCTGAACGACCCGATCGTGCTCGGTGACACGGTGATACCCACACTCGCGCACGGTATCCGCTGCGTCTCGATGGGATATTTCGTTCCCGATGAGCAGCCGGTCATCTGGCGCGGTCCGATGCTGCACAAGGCCATTGAGCAACTGGTGACCGAAGCCTGGTGGGATGAGCCGGACTTCCTTCTGATCGACATGCCACCGGGCACCGGTGACGTGGCGCTGACGCTCTCAGAGGTCTTGCCACGCATTGAGATGTACGTGGTCACAACGCCCCAAGCAGCGGCCCAGCGCGTCGCGCAACGATCGGCGTACGCGGCGCGAAAGCTCAAACTCGCGGTGCGAGGCGTGATCGAGAACATGAGCTGGTTCACCGGTGACGACGCCAAGCGTTACGAGATCTTCGGCTCGGGCGGCGGTGAGAAGTTGGCGGCCGAGTTGGGTGTGGCGCTGCTCGGTCAGATCCCACTCGAGATGGCGCTTCGAAGTGGCGGTGACATCGGCGAGCCGGTGGTGGTTGCCCATCCCGAGAGCGACGCCGCGCTCGCGTTCGTGGCGCTGGCCGCGAACGTGGCCGCGCAGGGCCCCGCGCGGGTCTATCGTCAAGAACTCAGGCTGGTTTAGATCACGTAGGGGGCACAGGTGGAACTAGAGGGTAAGACTGCGGTCATCACGGGAGGGGCCAGCGGCATTGGTTTCGCCACCGCTCGACAGTTCGCAGCATCGGGTGTCAAGCTCGTCTTGGGCGACATCGAGAAGGAGCCGCTGCGTGAAGCCGTTGATACCTTGCGCGCAGAGGGGGCTCAGGTCGTCGGGGTCGTTAGCGACGTGAGCCGCGAATCGGACGTCTTTGCACTGCGTGACAAGGCGATCAGCGAATTCGGTACAGCACACATCGTCTTCAACAATGCGGGCGTCGCCGCGGGACCCGCGATTGGTACACCGAAGAAGGTCTGGGACTGGGTCATGGGTGTGAACGTCGATGGTGTCATCAATGGCATCAATGCGTTCATGCCGGTCTTTCTTGCTCAAAACGAAGGTCACGTGATCAACACGGGCTCGCTCGCCGGTCTCGGCGGAGTGCCGGGCATGGGGGCGTACTGCGCGAGCAAGTTCGCCGTGGTCGGCATCTCGGAGTGCCTTTTTCACGAACTCGCCCTCAGTGGCAAGAACGTCGGTGTCTCGGCGCTGTGCCCCGGTTTCGTGCGCACGCGCATCCACGAGTCGCAGCGAAACATGCCCGATGAACTAGTGAGTTACAACGAGGATCCCGCGGCGAGGGCGGTGGCCGAGTTCGCCGCCACCGCCGTCAACAACGGCATCGACGTCACCGAGGTCGCCCACGCGGTCGAACACGCGGTGCGTACCAACACGTTTTGGATCTTGACCCATGAGCACGCGGCGGTGCGAACAACTGAGCAACGCGTTGCGTGGATGTTGGGCGGACCAGCGCCCGGCATCAACCTGGATCGGGCGACCAAACCCTGACGCTGGTTCAACGTGGCGTCGTGGGCTTCTTGCCCATCGTGACCTGCACGGTGGGTTTCGCCATGCCCTCGGGCACCGCTGCGGGCGCGAGGAACCGCTCGGGGTCTTCGTCGAAGCGTTCGGCGCACCCCACGTTGCAAAAGAAGATGTTTCGACCCTTGAACGAACGCACCGCGGCGGCCGTCGCGGGGTCCACGCTCATCCCACAGACCGGATCGACAAAGGACGGCTGAGGTTCCTGGGCGGGCTTGGCCATGCCCTCGGGCACCGCTGCGAGCGCGAGGAACCGCTCGGGGTCCTCGTCGAAGCGTTCGGCGCAGCCCACATTGCAAAAGTACACGTCACGTCCGTCGAATGATCGATGGGCGGCGGCCGTCGCGGGGTCCACGCTCATCCCACAGACTGGATCGACGAAGATCGCGTCGTCACCAGCCGTCTCGTGCGTACTCATCGGCGCCATAGCTTCCTGGGGACCCTTTATGTAGCGCTCAGGGTCCTCTTCGAACTTCTCTCGACACCGATCAGCGCAGAAGTAGTACTGGTGTCCGTCGTAGGTGGAGTGGGCCGGCGCATCGTTCGTTCGAACTTGCATTCCACAGACCGGATCGATGGCGTATCCGACCCCTCCGCCGAAACGCTCGCGGTGTCGTGCGAGCCACCATACGCCGATCGCCACGACGATGAAGACGAAGTTCAGGTACGTCGTGTAGTTCCATTGGAAGTGTGCGGCGGTGATGTTGAAGGTTCGTCGTGAAGGGATGGCACCGAGCGCCGCGAAGATCCACTGGGTCACGAGCCCCGCAATCGCCATGATGATGTAGAACAACCCAACCATGCGCAGCGTGAGTCGCCCGCCGTACAGCTTTCGATAGATGAGGATCAAGGGCATGGAGATCAGGTCCGCGAAGATGAAGGCGATCACACCGCCAAAAGAGATGCCGCCGGACCACAGCGCCGCAGCCAGCGGCACGTTGCCAATGGAACAGACCCAACTCACCACGGCGATGATCGGCCCGACCAAGGCGTTCTCCAGATCGGTCCAGAACCCGTGACCGTGGACGAACAGATCGTTCCAGAGCCACGTGGGGACAACGGTCGCAATGAGGCCCGCGGCCACGTAGCCAATAACGAGTTCTCGCCGCAGCATCGTGACGTCGGCGACCGCATAGTTCGACGCGTCAGACCACGCGGCGGCGGAACGAAGTTTCTGGGCGAGCGGCTGGGTCCCCAATTCATCTTGCCGTTCGGTGGTGACGCCCGTCATCGCGTGATGGTCGTGCCCGCCGGTCTCTTCACCGCGAACGCGCGACAATGCCCGCTGGAGCACTGGCCCCGCAAAGACGAAGCCCCCGGCGACGGCGAGGAGGGCGATCATGATCGGCCCACCGACGAACTCGGCTGCGGCGAACTGCCAACCGAGCAGCACCAGCATGACGACGCCGAGTTCCACCACGAGATTGGTCGAGGCGAACATGAAGATCATCGACGACGTGAAGTCAGCGCCCTTGGCGAAGAGCGACTTTGACATGGCCGACGCCGCGTAGGAACAACTCGACGAGACCATGCCGTACCCCGAGGCGCGCGCCACCGCCGCGGGCCGGTGGTCGCCGAACTTGGCGCGCATCTGGTCTTTGGAGACAAAGGCCTGCACCGCACCCGAGAGGGTGAAGCCCAGGACCAGCGCCCACAGGGTCTCCCAGAACATGAAGAACCCCTCGCGAAGACCGCGCCCGAGTTCGACGAACACGGGCGTGATCGATGCAAGCAACATCATGACTTCACCAACCTGGCGATGGCCTCGGAGGCTTCGCGCAGCTTCGTCTCCTTCTCGACACCCCCGGCCTTGACTGCGTTCACGACGCAGTGTCGAAGGTGCTCGTCGAGCAGGCGCAGCGCGACGCCCTCCAGCGCGCGGTTCACCGCCGAGATCTGCTGGAGGACGTCAATGCAGTAGCGGTCATCTTCGATCATGCCGTGCACGCCACGGACCTGACCCTCGATGCGCTTCATTCGTGCCAAGACTGCGGCTTTGTCGTCGCTGTAGCCCGGTTGTGCCATGGTGTGGACACTCTCCTTGTCGTACTGGGTTCGATTATTGGACGGTGAATCCCTGATACATGCCATTGGCGTAGTGCCACGGCTCATCGCACAGTAATTCGTAGTTACCTGGTGAAAGATGCAGCGTGACCCAACTCGTTGTCCCAGGTGAGATGCCCGATCCTGCTCCACGACCACACGAAGTGGACGCTTCGCCCAGACTCGTCGACTCATTGATCTTGCCGTTGACGCCGGTGGCGCGGGTGCCAACACCGTCGCGCGGTGCCGGTAAGACGAGGAACTCGTGGGTGAGCCCACCGACGTTCGTTGCGACGAACGTGACATTGCCGCTTGGTACGGTGCTGGGCGATGCGTAGAGCGACACCATCATCAGGGTGCTGGCGCCCATCATCACGTTGCCCCGATCCGAGAGGGTGACGTGGACTACCGTGCCGGACGGCTGGGTTGGGCCACACGATGTCAGCGACTGTGCACGCTCGTCGCCGATGTGGCCCTGGGTGAAGCCGACACCAGCGATGGTGAGCAGACTCAGCAGACCGATCGATCCGATGATCACCGAGAGCCTTGCGGTGGACCTGGTCATGGCCGATCGCGCAGCGTCGAGAGCAGCGTCGTGAACTCCTCTGGAGTGATCTCCCCTCGAGCGAGACGTTCGCGCAGGATGGCAACGGCCTTGTCACTGCCGTCGGGGTGCACAACGGTAGTGGGCGTCGAGTGGTTGTGACGGACGAGGGCAACGATGCCAAAGACCAGGATCGACCAGAAGACGATCATTCCGATCATCATCAGGACCCACCAGCCGCCGCCCATTCCTTGGTAATCCCAGTTGTAGCCCATTGCATCTCTCCTCGCGTCGTGAATATCTCTATACCCCTAGGGAGTATAGAGATATTCGTGAGATCTGACGCCTCAAGAGACGGGACTTAGGTCACTATTAGCTGGGTGGAGGGGCAAGTACCTTTGACGAGATGTCACCATTAGGGTCCGTGTTCGAAGTGCCTAGATTTTTACGTCAGGCGCTCAGGCCTACGAGAGGAAGCAGGACGATGGACAATCGGGCTCGACACAGCGGTTCTCTTCATTCGTACGTCTCTCGCGCAGTGCTCACGATGCTCGTGCTCGCGGGTGGCATCATCGGGTCGACGCCCTCAGGTGCGTCAGCTTCCTCGACCGGTCCAGAGGGCGTTCGTGTTCCACACGTTGCCAACCTCGCTCCCGCGTCTTCGACGAAATCGGGCGCGCCTGTAGATGGCATCGCGTGCGCCACGCTCGCGAAGGAGAAGGTGAAGTACCACATCCACACGCACGTCTCTCTCTACGTCGATGGTCGATTGGAACGCTTGCCAGCTGGAATAGGGATCACCCGACCAGCACTCGTAGAGAAATACGCCAGTGGCACGTTCTACGACGTCGGACTCTATGACTGCCTCTACTGGCTGCACACGCACGCCGCCGACGGGATCATCCACGTCGAATCACCGGCGCGAGGAAACTTCACCCTCGGACAGTTCTTCGATATCTGGGGTCAGCCACTGAGCTCTTTTCAAGTTGGACCAGCCAGAGGGGCAGTGGTGGTGTTCGAAAACGGCAAGAAGCTGAGCGGTAATCCCCGCTCGACGCCGCTGCTCAAACAAGGCAACATTCAGATCGACATCGGGAAACCAATGGTGGCCTATCATCCCTTCTCATTTCACGTCACTGGTTCTTGTGGCGAAGGGACGAATGGCTGTTCGACCAAAAAGAGCTAGCCGCGACCCCGTGAGTCGCGAGCGACCGAACTACCGGTCGATACCGCTCGGCAGTTGATCTTCTGGCCAGTCGAGCAACGTCACAGCGCTGCGGCACGCGAAACGGTCAGTCATACCGGCCACGTAGGCCACCGACGCCCTGAGTGATTCAGGTGTCGCTCGCTCGACATGCTCGCCGGCCTCTTTCAGGTCGGGAATCGTCATAGGGTGCTTCGCGAAGTACTCAACGAGCGCACGCAGCATCGTCACCACCGCAGATGCCTGTTGACGTGACGCTCCGCGTAGGTAGATCGACTGGTAATTGAACGAGCGAAAGGCGGCGAGGGCTTCGGCGTGGCGGGCGTCCATGCCGATGACGCCAGTCGAGTGGATGGTTCGGATCATGGCGCTGATGAACGCGCCGAGTTGTTGTCCGCGTCGCTCGCCACATCGATCGCGTACGAGCGGATCGAGGTCACCCATCTCGACGATGCCCGCGGAGACCGCATCTTCGAAATCGTGACAGACGTAGGCGATCCGGTCAGCCCAGCTCACGACTTCGCCTTCTGGGGTCATTGGAGCGGGTCGTGACCATGAGTGGTTTCTGATCCCGTCGAGGGTCTCTTCGCAGAGATTGAGCGGCGCCAACGAGACGTCCGCACCCCACGTCGCATGGTCGAATCCACCATCCAGGTAGGGGTCGAGGGCCTCTTCACTGGCGTGTCCACCGGGCCCGTGACCGCAGTCATGTCCGAGAGCGATGGCTTCGGTGAGCGCGACGTTGAGACCGACCGCGCGCGCGATGCCCGTCGCCACTTGGGCGACTTCGAGGGCGTGGGTGAGACGGGTGCGCATGTGGTCCTCGGGGAACACGAAGACCTGGGTCTTGCCGGCCAGGCGACGAAATGACGACGAATGCAAGATCCGGTCCCGGTCACGCTCGAAGCAGGTACGAAACTCATCAGGCTCCTCGTCGCGCAGGCGGTGACCGGCGCCACTCGAACGCGTGGCACCGGGGGCGAGGAACTCGTCGAGTTGGGCCTCGCGCTGTGCGCGGGTGCCTGACGTTATCGAAGAAGAGTCGGCGACGTCTAGTGTCGCACGCGAATCTCGATGCGCGACCACCACATCCTCGGCGCCGGCGTCGTGACCCTGCATCGTCGCGGCCCAGCGGCGGTTGCGTTCCGAGGCGATCTCACTACTCACGCCATTCATCATGCCTCAGGCCCGTAACATGGGACAGTCGCCACAGTGGCAGAGGAGTCGTTATGGATATTCGTATTGGCATCGTGCAGTCAATGAAGGAACTCGACGTGGAGTTGCCCGACGACGCTGATCATGATCAGATCAAGCGAGACGTCGAGGCCGCGCTTGAGAGCGACAAGGTCCTGTGGTTGACGGACCGCAAGGGCCGTCGTGTCGGGGTGCCCGCACAACGCATTGCCTACGTGGAGTTCGCCAAGTCCGCGAGCGAGCGCGTCGTCGGTTTCGGTAACGCTTAGGACTTCAGCCGTGATCGACTACCACCTTCATCTCTGGCCGCATTCCGAATCATCGGTGTGGTACGAACTCGACCAGATTGCGAAGTACTGCGAAGAGGCCCGGGCCAACGGGGTCAACGAACTCGCCCTCACCGAGCACTCCAACCGCTTCGTCGACGTGATGTCGACAGTTGGGCCGTTCTGGCAGAAGTGGGGTCACGAACCGACCACACCGGCGATGGTCGAGTATTTCGATTTTCACGCACGAAACTCGCTCGAGGACTACATCACGTTGGCCCAGGCCGCCAAGGACCAGGGCTTGCCCGTCAAGATCGGACTTGAGGTCGACTACTACCCCGGCCAGATGGACGACGTCTCGGCGCTGCTCGCCCAGTACCCCTTTGACGTGCTCATTGGATCGGTGCACTGGCTCGACACATGGCAATTCGACGACATCGACAACCCAGTCCAGATGCACCAGTGGCAGGTACGTGACGTCGACCAGTGTTGGTCGAGTTACGCAACCGCCCTCGAGGAACTCGCGGCGTCGCACGCGGTGGACGTGCTCGCGCACCCCGACTTGATCAAAGTGGCCGGATTCTTCGCGTCACATCCTGATGAGCATTGGGAGCGGATGGCCAGTGCCGCAGCGGCGGCACAGGTGTCGGTGGAGTGCTCGTCTGCGGGTTGGGTCAAGCCCGTTGGCGAGCAGTATCCGGCTCAGGGCTTCCTCGACAAATTGGTTGCCAAGGGGGTCACCTTCACGACCGCGAGCGACGCCCATGGCCTCGAGCGGGTCGGTGAACGTGCCGGGGACCTCGCCCAACTCCTCGAAGCGCGCGGCGTGAACGAGCTCGCGTCCTACACCAAGCGCCAGCGCCAGATGGTCCCACTGCGAGCCAACTAGTGGCGACGCTCGCCGAGCTCGCCGCGTTACGAACGAATCTCACCGACGCCACGGTCGACCACCTCTTGCGCCTCACGGCGGCGTGGTCGCTTCTCGCGGACCTGTCGTTCTCGGACCTCTTGTTGATGGCGAGGGTCGACGAGCCCAGTAATCGCGGACCATCGAATTTCGTCGTACTGGGCCAGATGCGCCCGAACAATCGCTCCACGCTCTTGAATGACGACCTCGTCGGCACCACCCAGACCGCAGATGCCTGGCCCCTCGTTCGATTGGTCTTCGACAGTGGCACGAGGGTCATTGGCGAGGTCTCGGTCGAGAACGTGGGTGATTCGGTGCCGGTGTGGTGCGTGCCGGTGCGCTTTGACGGCAAGATCGTGGCCGTCATGGTGCGCTTGCAAGGCCCGCTGAGGGGCCCCGCGTCACTCTATGAACAGGCGTACCTCTCGATCTTCGAGCGACTCTGTTCAATGGTGGGCGACGCGACCTTCCCGTACCGCGAGGATGACGTCGCCGGTCCGGGTATGCCTCGCGTGGGCGACGGCATCATCCTGCTCGACGGGCTGGGCGAAGTCGAGTTCGCGACGCCCAACGCCACCAACGCCCTGCACCGACTGGGCATCTACGCCTCGGCCGAGGGACGTACGCTTCGCGCGATGGGACTTCGCGTGCGCGTCGTGGAGCGCTCGCTCGAGTTCGGGATTCCCGCGATGGAAGAGGTCGATCGAGGCCAGGACGTCGCGATCCTCTTTCACTGCGTCCCGCTCTTCGATCACGGGGTGGTCACCGGTGTCGTCGTGTTGGTGCGTGACGTGTCGGACCTTCGCCAGCTCAACCGGGTGGTCTTGAACCGAGAGGCTGCGGTTCGAGAGGTGCACCACCGTGTAAAGAACAACCTTCAGACGATCTCTTCATTGTTGCGCCTTCAGGCGCGGCGAAGCGACGAGATCGAGACGCGCGTGGCGCTCCAAGAAGCCGAGCGTCGCGTGCGCTCAATCGCGGTCGTGCACGAGGTGCTGTCGCGAGAACCCGGTGAAGAAGTGGTCTTTGACGAGATTGTGCGCTCGCTGGTGTTGTTGGTCGAAGATACGGTGCTGGCACTGCATCCGGTGGAGATCGTCGTGAACGGGGAACTCGGCGTCCTTTCGACCGACCTCGCGACACCGTTGGCGGTGGCACTCGCCGAGTTGCTCACCAACGCCGTCGAGCACGCGTTTGTCGGTTTCGGAGGTTCACTCAACGAGCACGTGGGTGTGGTAACGCTGAACCTGTTCCAAGAGGACGGTTTCGCCATTGCCGAGATCCGCGACAACGGTCGAGGTCTTGGACCGGATTTTTCACTGGAGGTACCGACGAGCCTGGGGCTGTCGATCGTGCGAGACCTCGTTCGCACGCAACTCAATGGGACGATCTCGATGCAGTCAATGCCCTACGCCGAGGGCGGAGGGACGCTCGTGCGCGTCGTGGTGCCGACGAACGAGCGCGACTAGCTCGCGGCAGAGCGGCGACGTGCCGCCAGCCACTGCTTTCGCAGTTTGCGTCGCTCGTCCTCGGCCGTACCACCCCAGACGCCAGACTCCTGATTGGTTGCCAGTGCGAACTCGAGACAAGCTTTTTGGGCCTCGCAGTGGTCACAGACCCGCTTGGCGGACTCGATCTGGTCCGTAGCCATGCCCGTAGTGCCTACGGGGAAGAACAATTCGGGCTCGGTATCGCGGCACGCTGCGTCAGAGCGCCAGTCGGCATCGTCCCAGGCGTGGGTTCGGTTCCAGATCAACGACATGAATGATTCCTTTAGGTAATTCCGCGCAGCTTTACCCGGAAAGCATTTGCGGCGGGGTAAGAGATTTTAGTTACGTCAGTGTTAAAAAACAAGGATTTCTTAGGGTTTTTTAACCTGACGCCCCTCTAGGCACCCGACCTGAGAGACTGGCACGCGTGATCGATGTCTACGCCCATCGTGGCCTACACCTGGTGGAGCGCGAGAACACGACCGCCGCGTTCCTCGCAGCCAAAGCGCTCGGGGTGAACGGGGTCGAACTCGACGTGCGGCGCACACTTGATGAACACCTGGTCGTGCACCACGATCCGACGGTCGAGGGCAGGGTGATCGCCACTTCTCGTCGCGCGGAACTCGCCGAGACGGTCGAGGACTTGAGTACCGTCATGCAGGCGTGTCGCGGCGTGCGGGTCAATGTCGAGATAAAGAACATCAATGACCCCACAGAGCCGACCTATGACGCGTCTGGTGACTTCGCGCGTCAGGTGTTGAAGTTCCTTCACGATTCGAAGTGGACAGACGCAGTGATCGTGTCGTGTTTCGACGAGGCCACGTGCGCGCTCGTTCGCACCTTGAACCCAGATATCGCAGTCGGGTGGCTGTTGTGGGACGTGGAGATCCTCAGTGCGCTCACCCAGGCCTACGTGCTCGGCCTCACTGCGGTACACCCGCATTTTTCGCTCGTGACCCCTGCGGTCATGGAGAAGGCCCGCGAACTCGGGGTCGACGTGAACGTATGGACGGTGAATAACGCCAGCGATATAACGGCAATGGCTGAACTCGGCGTCTCGAGCATCATCACTGACGACCCGGCCCTGGCGCTCAGCTTGGTGCGCTGACGGCGCGGATTTATCTACTGGTCAGTAATGCCCTAGATTAAGGGGTATGAACGTTGTCGTGTGTGTAAAGCAAATCCCCGATCCAGCCGCGCCGCAGTCGTTTGACGCCTCGCACAACCTGGATCGTTCGGGCAAGTTAATCCTGGACGAAGCCGACACCTACGGTGTCGAGATGGCCCTGCAGCTCGTCGACAAGGCGGGTAGTGGTGAGGTCACCGTTGTCTCCATGGGCTCGGCGTCAGACGTGGCGGGCCTGCGCAACGCGCTCGCCATGGGTGCGGCCAAGGCCGTCATCGTGAGTGACGACAGCCTTCGAGGCACCGACTCACTCGGCACCGCCAAGGTCTTGGCCGCGGTCATTTCTCGTGACATGCCCGACCTCATCTTGTGCGCGACCGAGTCCTCTGACGGCTACACGGGCACCACGCCCGTGCAGCTCGCCGAACTCCTCGGGTTGCCGTCAGTGACCTTCGCCAAGTCCGTCGTCGTCGAGGGTGGTTCGCTCAAAGTCGATCGCCAGACCGAGGCGGGATACGACGAGGTCACCTCGCCACTTCCCGCCCTCGTCACGGTCACCGCCGGTGTCGTCGAGCCGCGCTACGCGTCGTTCAAGGGCATCATGGCGGCGAAGAACAAGCCGGTCGAAGTGCTGAGTGTGGCTGATCTCGGTCTTGAGGGAGCGATCGGTCAGGCTGGCGCGCGCCAGGAGATCACTGAGGTAGTGGCCGCCGAGTCGCGCCAAGCGGGTGAGAAGTACGTCGATGAAGGAGACGGCGCCGAGAAGATCGTCGCGTTCCTCGAGTCCATCAAAGTTCTTTAGGAGATACCAATGTCAGTCACCTCACTCTGGGTCGTTGTCGAGCCCGCCAACGGCACGCTCACGACCACTTCACTCGAATTGCTCAGTCACGCCCGGACTCTCGCATCTAACGTGTCGGCGATCACGTGGGGCAATGGTGCTTCGTTCGCCGCTCAGGCCGGAGAGTACGGCGCGACGACCCTCTACGACGTCGGTGCCCTCGACGGCTCCTTGCCGGGCGTGCCCGTCGCCTCGGCGATCGCCACGTTGGTGCAGAGCGTGGGTGCGCCCGACGCGATACTCATCCCAACCAGTTACGACGGGCGTGACATCGCTGGTCGACTCTCGGCACGCTTGGACCGACCGGTCCTCACCAACGTGACCGGTCTGCTCGACGAGGGCGGGCTCGTGACCGAGCACCCCGTCTTCGGTGGCACCCAAACCGTCAAGGCGCGCTTCACCGGCGAGGGTCCCGGACTCATCGTGGTGCGGGCCAAGTCCTTCGCCGGCGAATCTGCGGGCGGGGCGCCCGCGACAGTCGTGTCGGCGCCGGTCGGTGACACCGCGGGCACGGGCAGCGCGCGTATTGCCAACTCGCACGTCGAAGAGCGCACCGGTCCCAAACTCGAAGATGCCGCCGTCGTGGTGTCGGGTGGACGCGGACTCGGCGAGGCCGAGAAGTACGCAATGATCGAAGAGACCGCGAGACTCTTGAACGGCGCACCGGGCGCGAGCCGCGCCATCGTTGATGCCGGATGGGTCCCGTACTCGTACCAAGTCGGCCAAACCGGTAAGACCGTAAAGCCCACGGTCTACATCGCGTGTGGGATCTCGGGCGCGACCCAGCACATGGTGGGTATGAAGGGGTCCAAGAACATCGTCGCGATCAACAAAGACGCCGACGCGCCGATCTTTCAGATCGCGGACTTCGGCATCGTGGGCGACGTCCACAAGGTCTTGCCCGCACTGATCGAGGCTCTCAAGAACCGAGCCTAACGACGCCAGGTTTCAACGAATTCCCGGTCTATGACTGGTGATTCGTTGGTAATGCGCCCCAGACATGGCCCGATTCCTTAGGCTGGGAGAAACGTTATGCCCACCACCTTGATCTCCCCACGCGCCCGTCGATGGTGGACGCTGGCGGTGTTGAGCGTCGCTCAGCTGATGGTGGCCCTTGACGCGACGGTGATCAACATTGCGCTGCCTCGAGCCCAGATCGACCTCAACTTCTCCACGGCGAACCGTCAGTGGCTCATCACCGCCTACGCCTTGGCCTTTGGATCGTTGTTGCTGCTCGGGGGACGCCTGAGCGACCTCTGGGGACGTCGCAACGCACTCGTCGTTGGCCTCGCTGGTTTCGCCGTGGCGTCAGCGGTCGGCGGGGCGGCGAACAATTTCACGACCTTGGTCGTCGCGCGCGCGGTGCAAGGCATGTTCGGGGCGTTGCTCGCCCCCGCCGCGCTCGCCGCATTGACGGTGACGTTTCGAGAACCGAAGGAGCGCGCCAAGGCGTTCGCCATCTTCGGCGCCGTCGGAGCGTCGGGTGCCGCCATCGGGCTCCTGCTCGGTGGGGCGCTCACCCAGTGGGCCTCGTGGCGTTGGTGTCTCTTTATCAACCTGTTCTTCGCAGCGCTGGCGCTCGTTGGGGTCGTGCTCTTCGTGAGCGGTGGACACAGCCACCATCACACTCGCCTCGACGTGCCCGGCATCGTGGTCGCCAGCGGGGGTCTGTTCCTCGTCGTCTACGGTTTCAGCCACGCGGTGATCACCAGTTGGTCGAACCCGATGACCTGGGGCAGCCTCCTAGGGGGTGGACTCCTGCTCGTGGTGTTCGTGAGGTGGGAGCAACGCTCGAAGCACCCGTTGTTGCCGCTACGACTCGTGCTCAATCGCACCCGCGCGGGTTCTCTCGTAGCCCTGTTCATCACGAGCATCGGCATCTTTGGCATCTCGCTCTTTCTCGCCTACTACCTGCAGGTCACCATGGGGTTCTCGCCGATGCGCACGGGTGTCGCGTTCTTGCCTCTGGTCGGAGCGATCGCGCTTTCGGCGGGTGTGGCGAGTGCGCGACTCCTCGCCAAGGTCGGTCCCCGCCCGCTCGTACCCGTCGGGATGGTGCTCTCGATGATGGGCATGATCTTGTTCACGAAGTTGCCCGCGGATTCGAACTACTTCGGTAGCGTCCTACCGGGTCTCGTCGTCACGGGTCTCGGTCTCGGGCTCATCTTCGCTCCCGCAATCGCGAGCGCGACCTCGGCGATCAAGCACCGTGACGCGGGCGCGGCCTCCGCGCTGGTCAACACCACCCAGCAAGTCGGTGGATCGGTCGGGACGGCGCTACTCAACACCATCGCGGTCTCAGTCGCCGCGCGCGCGGTGCGCTCGGTGACGGCGTCGCATCTGAACACGCTGAGTGAGACCCACGCGACTCTGCACGGCTATCACGTGGCGTTCTGGTGGGCCGCGGGGTTCTTTGGCGCGGGAGCGGTGCTCACATTCTTCATGCTCGAGTCGGGTGTGCCCGAACTCGAAGGCGATCTAGTCCCGTTGATCTAGATCAGCGGCCAGGGATAGGGCGGCCACTCGCGGTCCTCGTCAGGAATCGGGTAATTCGCACTCTCGACGAGATTGTGGGCGCGCATCTGCGCTGACGCCAATTCGTGCACGTTGAGGTACCGACCGAGCTCCCCGACGTCGCCACGCGCGAAACGGTCGATGCGCTCAAGCAGCGCCGGCGCAACGGCGAGCCCGGCGTATTCCCAGATCACGGTGCGCAGTTTGTCCTCTTCGTGAAAGCACAGTCCGTTGTCGATGGCCCAACAGCGTGTGCCGTCAAAGAGCACGTGACCGGCCTTGCGGTCCGCATTGTTCGCCACGACGTCAAAGGCGGCCAGTGTGGCGAACCACTCGTTCAACTCCGCGCGCTCACGCAAGGTGAAGTAGTGGTCTTCTTGGTTGTCGTCAACCCACCACTGCAACGAGCCAATACCGAACGGTGCGTCCTCGCGCGCCACGGTCGTTGGGACGAGATCGGTGCCTAGTGCGACGTCGAGTTCGTAGGCCGCGACCTCTCGTCGCCACAGTCCATCAGGAAAGTCCCACAATGGACGTTCACCCGCCTCGGCCTTGTAGCAGGCGTAGGCGCTCACGCCATCGAGGGTCACTTCAATGAGCAGTGCCTGGTTGGAGGAACCCGCGACGCGTCCGAGAACTTCGAGCGAACCCCGGCCCAGCAGCTCTCGTTGTTCGTCACGCGTCATTTCGTCAGCGAAGTGGCGGACGATGTCCGTTGGTGCGCGGACAGTCGTGGCCCTTGGGATCGAGTGGCCCTCCACAGAGCGGGCACGGGGGACGTCCCGCCTCGACGAGTCGGGTTATCGCGATGGCGAGTCCGCCGGCCAGCTCTTTGCTGAGCGTGATGTCGAGGTTGTCGTCCTCGTCTACTGATTCGAGAGACACCTCGATGGTCTCGTTCTCTTCATCGAGGGCGATGGCGATATCGCCCACCACGAAGTCCGCTTCGTATTCGGGCTCGAGCGCAAAGTCGTCAGGCAGGTGACCGGGTCGACCGAGCTCACTGATCACCTGCGCCAGCCACTCGGCGAGCGCACTGAGCTGGATCTTCTCGCACTTGACAATGACGAGGCGGCGACCCTGGCGGGCCTGGAGGAGGAAGAGGCGGTTGCCCACTTCGCCGCGCACGCCCACCATGACCTTGTCGGGGGCGTCAAAGACGTAATTCATGATGGTGCAAGCTCCTTTAGGGATCCGGTGTTGTTCACGCACAGCACCACTGGTGCAGCGTTGGTGAGCACAATGGCGCTGACCGAGCACGGCGAGATAACGGTGCGTTGGAAGAGGTCGAGGGGCACGCCCTGGGCGTGGGTGACCGCCGCCTTGATCGGGTCGGCGTGGCTGACGACGACGATCGTCTTGTTGCGGTGCAATTTCGCGAGGCGTTCGAGCGTGCTCCAGATTCGTGCCTGCATCTCGGAAAACGATTCTCCCTCGGGGAAACGGAAGGTACTCGGGGAGTGCTGGACGGCGCGCCATTCGGGTTTGCGCCGCAACTGGGCCAGCTTCTTGCCCGTCCAGTCACCGAAGTCACACTCGAGCAGACCCTTCTCGGCGACGGCTCGCAGGCCGAGCGCGCTGGCGATCGGTCGCGCCGTCTCTCTCGTACGTTCGAGGGGCGAGACGTAGAGCGCGCTCGGTGCTCGTGAGAGCTGCGTGAGGCGTTGAGCGACCTGTTCGGCCTGGGCCTCGCCGTTTTCGGCGAGGTGCAGTCCACGAGCTCGACCCGGGAGCACGCTGCCCGTCGTCGCCGTGGCGCCGTGACGCACCAGGAGGATCGTGGTGAAAGTCGGTGTTGTCGCCACGGACCGTCGACCTAGGCCGAGCGCACGGGGATGCGGCGAGGCCCTGGATGTTGGTCTTCGGGCCAGCGTTTTCTCGATACTTGGGCGAGCTTGTGCAACAACGCAACCGCGCCCGGGTCGTCGTCACCGGGCCGGGTCTCGATGAGGTTCTGTTCTTTCATCGCGCTCAGTAACGTTCGTCCGAGCTCGGTGCGCACGATGACGAGCGTCCAATCGCCGAACGCGCCGATGCCACCCGTTGAGATGTCCGCGTGCTCCGCGGCAAAGTCGGGGCAGTGCACGCAGCCCTCTCGCGTGTACGCGTGCGCTTCTTTGAGCGGAATCTCGTGGAACCCACCGTCGTGGGTCCAGATCTGAAAGACGCCCTTGATGTTCATCTTCTTGATGTCGCTTCGCTTGATGGCGTACTGCTTCTCAAAGAGCTCTTCGAAGATCGAATCGTCGAAAGTCTTCGAGCAGAGCAGACCAATGGTGAGACTGAGGCGTCGTGCGATCTTTCCAGCCTTTCGCGTCTGCATCGCGCCCGGCGCCGACGCCATGCAGCCCATGCCGACCAGGGCAATGCGCTCGGCGCCACTTTCGACCGCCTCGGGGTAGGCGAGCAGGTTCGCACTGTACGTGTAGCGCGACTTCGCGGTCTCGAGGATTTCGTCACGGGTACGTGCGACGCGCGGTTGCGCACGCCAGGTCGACCCGTCGCCTTCGAGGCCGCTCACGAGCGCGGCGTCGATGACGTCGTTCTCCAGTGCATAGATGAGCAGACTTGACACGAAACCACCGTCTTGGCCGTTCTCGACGATCGATGCGTCGTTCGAGCGCGCGAGCAGCACGTCACCAATGCCGTAGACCTCTTCATCGGTGCGTTCGCGTGCGAAACGGTGCGTATCGATCTCACCCTCCCAGTTACGAAAGCGCGGGCACGCGCGGGTGCACATCGTGCAGCCCTTGATGCCGTGCGTGCAGTCCTCGCGTCCGCCGTCGATATCGAGATGCCAGGGCTTGTAGACACCGTTGTCGCTCTCATACTCAAGGACGTCGTGCGGACACGCCACCACGCACGCGGCACAGCCCGTACACAGGCCCGACGTGACGACCTCGCTGAACAACTCTTTCCATTGCGGTTTCTCTAGCGCCATAGAGCAACCTTAGTAAGAATGTAATTTTTGGGGCGCGGCGATACGCTGAGCGCGTGCCCGAAGTACTTGAAGTTGAAACGTATCGACAACTCGCCAGTCGCGTAGTGGGTGCGACGATTGTGCGCGGGTGGGCTGACGCGTACGCGGCGAAGAAGCTCTCATCGCCGGCGGCGTGGGCGAGAGCCGTGAAGGGCCTCACGCTGACCGGCACCTCACGGCGCGGGAAGCTCCTCGTACTCGAGACGAGCGGAGTCACCCTCGCGATGCGATTTGGCATGACCGGCGTGTTGTTGATCGACGACGACGCCGCAATCGACGGCTTGTTCTACGGGCCGCACACGTACAAATCGGAATGGATCCGCGCGGGTCTCGAGTTCGACGATGGACGAAAGCTCGTCCTTCATGACCCTCGTCGCTTGGCGCGCTGCGAACTGGACCCTGACCTCGATGAACTGGGCTATGACGCGTTGAGCATCACACGAAGTGAATTCGCGAAGGCGCTGCACATCGCGCGCGGTGAGGGGCCCGCGATCAAGGCACGGCTCCTCGACCAATCGGTGATCGCCGGGGTGGGCAACCTCCTCGGCGATGAGATGCTCTATCGCGCGGGTATCGATCCTCGTACACCAACGGCGCAACTCACCATCGACGACCGCAACCGCCTCTTTAAGGCGTTCACCCAGACAATGCGGTCACTGCAGCGTCGCGGTGGCTCGCATCTGGGCGACCATATGGAAGGGCGCTTTCCGGGTGGACATTGCCCCCTGGACGGTGGCGAGATGCGAAGCGCCACGATTGGTGGTCGCACGACCTACTGGTGCTCAGTGCACCAGAAGTAGTTCGTCGCAAGGGTCGCGTCGATATTTCGAAATCTGTATAGATGTTTTTATAGACTTTACGCTATTTTATGAAGTTAAAAGTTGTAAATATAACTATATAGTTCTAAGAGTTGAGTGTCATGTTTCCTCGATAGTCATTATTATGGTTCTATGGAGGTTTCCATGACCACTCAATTTGAGGACCTCGAGGCCGTGCTCGGTGAAAGTGTTCGTGCGCTACGAATTGACCACCGCCTCACCCAAGTCGAACTCGCCAGTCGCGCCAACGTGTCGGTGGGGGCGCTAAAGAATTTAGAGACCGGACGCGGATCGAATACGACCACCCTCGTGAGGGTGGTGCACGTTCTCGGACACGACGAGTGGCTGAAGGCGCTCGCGCCGACAGAACAGGTCTTTAATCCGCTCGACCTGCTCGCGACATCCGCGAGCGACTCGCGCCGGGTGTCGCGCCGGGTACGACACTCGCAGCAGCGGTGAGCTACCGTCAACTCGCCTACGTCGAGGTCTGGGCGTGGGGCACTCGCGTCGGTGTCGTGGCACCTGACCCGAGAAGCGGTCGATACGTCTTCGCCTTCACTCCTGATTGGATTTCGAGCGGTGTCGAACTCTCCCCACTCACGATGCCCCTTCGTGAGGCGCCCTACGAACTCGGCCAATGGCCCGAGCTCGCCCCAGACGCCTTTCACGGGTTGGTCCCACTGCTCGCCGACAGTCTGCCGGACGCTTTTGGTAACGCCCTGGTGAATGCCTGGATGGCCGAGCACGGCGTCTCGCTCGAGAACATCACACCCCTCGACCGCTTGGCCTACGCGGCAGACCGGGCTATGGGCGCGCTCGAGTTTCGCCCACCCGCCGATGACGCTGCTCGAGAGGCTCCATCAGCGATCGCGTTGGCCGACCTCGTACGCGCCGCGCGTCTCACGGTGCGCGGCGAGTTGGCCGACGACTCCGGCGCCCACTCGGCGATCCAGCAACTCATCCACGTGGGTTCCAGCGCCGGCGGCGCGCGGGCCAAGGCCGTGATCGCGTTCAATCCCGTGACGTACCAACTCGCGTCGGCCTTTGGGCCACTTGGGGCGGGTTTTGAACACTGGATCATCAAGCTCGATGGCGTGAGCGCTACCGGCATGGACGGCCACGGTGACGGACTCGGTGAGAGCGCACCCTACGGACGTATTGAGTACGCCTACAGCCTGATGGCGAGTGCCGCGGGTGTCGACATGGCACCTTGTTACTTGCTCGCAGAGGGACCGCGACGACATTTCATGACGCGCCGTTTCGATCGAGAGAGTGACGGAGGTCGCATCCACGTCCTCTCACTAGCGGCATTGGCGCACCTTGACCAGCGACTCGTCGGGGTGCACAGCTACGACCAGTATCTGAGTTCGCTCAAGCAACTGGGGCTCGGGCTCTCGAGCCTGGAACAGGCGTATCGGCGCATGGTCTTTAACGTCGCCGCGGTGAACCGCGACGATCACACGAAGAACTTCGCGTTCATGCGAAGACGTGAGGGCCCGTGGGAATTGGCACCCGCCTTTGACATCACCCACGCGTATCGGGCCAACAGCGAGTGGACGAGTCGTCACAACCTTCGCGTCAACGCCAAGACCGAGGCGATCACCCTCAATGACCTCTACATCGTGGGCGACCGTCAAGAGGTGCCGGGCTACAGGTCAATCGTCCATGAGGTCATCGAGGCGGTTGGCGCCTGGCCAGAGTTCGCGGCAACCGCTGAGCTCGACGAGACCGTGCTGAGGTCGGTGGGTGCCGACTTGGAGAAGTTTCGACCTCGATAGTGCGCGGGCCACACAGCCCCTCGCGGCGGCGCCCGCTACGACGCCGATAGTCCGGTCATCGACGTTGAATCCGCCGATGTGAGGTGACAAGGGAACGAGGATCTCGACGACCACTTTGGCGTCGTCAATGTCGTGTTGGCCATGACTTCGTTGAGTGACGCGCACGATCCCTCGCATCGGTCAGAATGGGGGGATGCAGTCATTCATACAGAACTACGGCTATTTCGCTCTCATCATGTTGGCCATCGTCGAATCGGCCTGTGCACCACTGCCGTCGGAGGTGACTTTCGGCTTCGCGGGAGCCCTGTGCACCACAGCGGTCACCGGTCACGCGCAGTTCTCGGTGTGGGGCGTGATCGTCATCGGTACGATCGGCTCGCTCATTGGTTCGGTGATTGCCTACGAGGTGGGCCGTACTCTCGGTCGAACCATCGTCGATCGCTGGGGGAAGTGGATACTGCTCACCCACAAGGACCTCGACGCCGCCGAGCGTTGGTTCGAGAAGTACGGGGCCATCTCGGTGTTGATCGGTCGAGTGTTGCCCGTTGTGCGTAGTGCCATCTCGGTGCCGGCGGGCATCGCGGAGATGAAGCGCGGCCGCTTCATGGTCCTGACCGTCATTGGATCACTCGCGTGGGTGTCGTTGCTGACGGGGCTCGGCTACGCGGCGGGTTCGAATTGGGACCGTGTCTCTAAGGACTTCCACTACGCGCAGACGCCCACAATCGTCGTCATAGTCCTGTTGCTCGCGTGGGGCCTCTGGCACCGCATTCGCACGGTGCGTCGCCACAACGCGGGCTAATCGCTCGAACGCCGACGAGCTCCCGGCCACGCGACGTCACGACCGACGAGGTCGTCGTAGGTCTCTCGGCGCTGCACCACGTGCGCCTCGCCGTTGTTCACCATGACGATCGGTGGACGAAGCGCGCCGTTGTAGTTGTTCGCCATTGTCATGCAGTACGCCCCGGTCACTGGCACGGCGATGAGATCGCCCACGCGCGGCTCACGAAGGGCCACCGATTCAATGAGTTGATCACCCGACTCACAGTGGCGACCAACGAGCGAGAAGAGCTCACCGCGGCCCACCCGGTTGGCGACGGTCGCGTCGAACGCTTGGCCGTAGAGGGAGACTTCGAGGTTGTCACCCATGCCGCCGTCGACCGCGACGAACGACCGAGTCGGACCGTGTTTCACGGTGACGACCGAATAGAGCGTCATGGCGGTTTCGGCCACCATGGAGCGACCCGGCTCGATCAAGATTCGTGCACTCGACGGGAGGTGTTCGTGCGCCGCGGTGACCAGTGCGTCGAGGTACTCCTCGATGGGGGGTACCTGCATGTCGCAGGTGTAGCGAGCCCCGAGGCCCCCGCCGAGATCGTAGACACGAAATTCACCTAGACCAGCAATCGCCTCAACGGCACGGGTGAATGGTTTGGTATCGAGAATCTGGGATCCCACGTGGACGTGAAGGCCGTCGAGGCGTAGCCGATCACTCGCACCGAGTCGCTCGATCGCCCGTTTCGCATCGTCGAGTGACAGGCCGAACTTCGAGTTCGAGTGTCCTGTTGAGATGGCGTCGTGAGTAGCGGCGTCGACGTTGGGCATCACGCGCACGAGTACGGCCTGAACGTCTGGCACCATGCGCTCGAGTCGATCAATGTCGTCGAAGTTGTCGATGACAATGGTGCCCACTCCAGCCGCGATCGCCATCTCGAGTTCGCGCTCCGTCTTGGCGTTGCCGTGCAGTACGAAGTTGCTCGGGTCGGCCCCCGCGCTGAGGGCCATGACCAACTCGCCTCCGCCCGCGACGTCGATGCCGAGTCCCTCTTCGTGCATGACCCGATAGAGCGCGGTGCAGGGGAGCGACTTGGACGCCCACATCACTTGTGAATTAGGCCAGCGACTCGCTAATCCGTCTCGATAGTGGCGTGCTCGTGCGCGAAGTGCGCTCTCGTCGATGATCAGGGCCGGTGTGCCGACGCTGGCGGCCAACTCACTCGCACGACAGCCCCCGATCACGAGTTCCTCGTTGTCAAGCGTTGCCCCAGGTGCGAAAAGACTGAGCAGATCCGCGGTTGCTTGGTCGTGTTGACTCATTGTCATCGATGCTCCCTAATCGTCGTGCGTGCGCACTGTTGGTGGTACAGAATCATTGCGTTTCCAGTGAAGTCCGTGGTGCGCCGTCAGCGCACCTTGCCGCGGCCAGCGACTTCCAGCTGGCCGACCACACGTTCACCGCGCGTGCTGATGGCGTAATCAAAAAGGTTGACTACTGGACAAACGTGGCTTGGAATCATGAGCACCTTGTCACCAATGGAAAGAGAAGAACCCCGCGAGACATCGATTCGTCCAACACCATGCTCCTCGTTCATGAACTCCATCGTCAACTCTTCGCGACCTGCAAACTGAATCCACCCCGGCTGATCGGCACCGTCGGAAGTCAGGCACTTGGTACCTGCGTCGACAACAAACCGATCGGGTCGAGGTCGGCTCACGACCGTAGCGATCACGTGGGCAGCACACGTGGACTGGGTGGCAACTCCGTGGCGGATCATTGTGGTGTCATTGAACACGTACGTACCTGGTCGGACCTCGGTCACACCTCTTTGCTGCGCTTCTTGCACCACCGTGGGCGTGGAACCCACACTGATCTCGCGCACCCAGATGCCGAGTTCACTGAGGCGGTGCCTTGTCGACAGAAGATCGCCCACCTCGCGACTCACAAGGGCAGCTCGCTGATCTCGATCCTCGACGCCGTAGGCATGACCTGCGTGGGTCAAGAATCCGACAATCTCGATACCCGCTATTTCACTCAGACGAACGACAAGTTCTACGGTGGCGTCACCAGGTTCGAGACCCATTCGGTGCAGTCCTGTGTCCACTTCAACGAAGACCTCGACTGGCTCGCCACTTGCGACCCCGAGTGTGCCGAGACCTCGTGCGACCTCGAGGGAATCGAGTGTGACCTGAATGCGCGCCCTCTTTCTCAGCGCCTGGAGTCGAGCTAACTTCGCGTCGCCATAGATGGGAAATGCGATGAGGATGTCGTCAAATCCCGCGTCGACCATTACTTCGGCCTCGCCCAACTTTGCGCACGTGATTCCGGAGGCGCCGGCGTCAATTTGGAGACGCGCGATGTCGGGCATCTTGTGGGTCTTTGTATGTGGTCGCAGCCGTACGCCCCCCGCACGCGCACGTGCGGACATTGACGTAATGTTGTCCTCCACTCGGTCCAGATCTATGACCAGTGCGGGGGTGTCGACATCGAACACCTGCATGCCGATAATTCCTCCTCGCTTCCCGCACCGCGTGCGTGTCGCCATAATCTTGTGCGAATATCGCCTTGGCGCCCTCTGTTCTTAGAAAAGTACAGAAGTACTTGACGCATATTACGTGTAAAGATACTATCTTTATAATGTCTTACTGAGTTGTGATGGGTTCTGGGTTTTTACGTGATCATCTAGTTTCCGAGGGGGAGCAACAATGAAGGAAAACGACGTTGATGAGGCTGCACAATTCCTGACGAGAAGGAAATTTTTCGCTCTGGGAGCGGCTTCCGCTGGGGCGATTGGTATGGCGGGAGTCGTCGAATCGACGCCCGCGGGAGCCACTGCTGCACAAAATTCGACGCTTCGAGTCGGCTGGACGACACCGCCAGACGTCATGAACCCCTTCACGTTCACAACCACTGCGTCTAATGAAATCCTCTGGCTGATCTACGACACCTTGCTTGAATATGACATTCAACTGAACCCAGAGCCGTCGCTCGCCGCCCACTCGTCGGTGAGTGCCGACGGGAAGTCCTTCACCTACCAGTTGCGCCCTGGAGTTAAGTGGCATGACGGCACCCCTTTTAGTGCCAATGATGTCAAGTACACCTTTGAGATCATGGCAAAGCACAATCTCGGCCAAGCTGCGTGGAGTCTCGCGGATTTTGACTCGGTGGTGATTGTCAATGCCAACAAGGTGACTGTGAACTATAAATTGCCCCAGGCCTTCGACCCCGCACTCGCGATTCCGATCGTGCCCGCACACATCTGGGGAGCTATGACGCCGTCGAAGATCCTGAGTTACAACAATCCCAATCCGATTGGTACCGGTCCGTACAAGTTCAAGAAGTGGGTGAGTGGTCAGTACGTGCAGGTCGACCGGAATCCTGGGTGGTGGGGAGCTCGACCAGCGGCGAAGAGCATCATTTGGACCCAGTTCGAGAACAGCGATGTCATGGTGCAGAGTCTCGCGTCAGGACAACTCGACATCCTCACCGAGGTGCCGCCCGTTCTTTGGAACGGCCTAAAGGGTAAGGCGAATGTGAAACCAGTTGAGATGGAGTCGTTCTCTTTTCATCACATTGGGATCAATGTCTCGAAGAATCCAAAATCAGGTGGGAACCCGCTCCTTCTCGATCAGACCATCCGTCAAGCATTGGGGTATTCACTTGATCGTTCCCAACTCGTTGAATTGGCGCTCGCGGGACACGGCATTCCTGGCAGCGTGCAGCTCCCTCCCTCGTTTGGCAAATGGCAGGAGAAGATTCCGAGTTCTCAGCAGATCAACAACAACCCCGCCAAAGCGAAGAGGATCCTCGACGCGGCTGGGTATCATGTCGGCCCGAACGGCATTCGACAAGACAAGCATGGCAAACCATTGAGTTTTCGTTTGATCGCAATCGCGACCACCGATGAAGACGTCCTGGCGGGGCAGATGTTTGTCAAATTCGCCGAGGCAGTGGGCATAAAACTTACCCTCGAGACTCTCGACGGAACGACGTTAGGCAACATTGTCTATAACAGCAATCCCAATTGGGACATCTTCATCTGGGGCTGGGATTCGGGGACGCCCGACCCCGACTATCTCTTGAGCGTGCCGCTGACCAACCAGATCGGCAACAACAATGACGTGTTCTATTCCAACCGCACATACGACGCGCTGTATAACAAGCAGGCAACGACTCCTAATCCCGCCCAGCGCGTACCGCTGGTGCACGACATCCAAAAACTCTTCTACGAAGATGCCGCTTATCTCGTGATGTGGTACCAGAGCAAGCTACAGGCGTATCGAACTGACACATGGAAGGGTTGGGTGCCCACTCGCGGCGGAATGGTGTACAACTTCACCCGTGACAACTATCTGAAGATCACACCGAGATAGATTGCGACGTGTCCAGGTCCCGTAGGCAACGATTTATAGCATGAGCGCGCGGTACCTCACCAGGAAACTGGCCACACTCGTCGTGACCCTGTACGTCACTGTGTCATTCAACTTCCTGTTGTTTCATGTGCTGCCCGGCAGCCCCATCCAGCTACTTGCGCGCTCGGGACACTACGACCCCGCCGCGCGAGCGCAACTGATCAAACTCTTCGGACTTAATCATCCGTTGCTAGCCCAGTACTTCATCTATCTGAGAAACATGGTGCATGGCGACTTGGGCTTCTCCTACGTCTATCGAAAGCCGGTGACTACCGTGCTCGGGGGCGCCATAGGCAACACGCTCCTGCTCGTTGGCACGGCCACACTCGTGACGATTTTGGTAGGAGTGTGGCTCGGCGTCATGGCGGCGTCTCGCGCGCACTCTCTCACGGATGCTTCGATCACCGTAACGAGCCTTGCTCTTTGGAGCATGCCCGACTTCTTTACTGGCATGATTCTGATCTTTATCTGCGGTGTATGGACCCACGTCCTTCCGATCTCTGGTTTGGTGACGCCAGGTCTCGTAACGGGCACGTGGGGTCACATTGTTGACGTCGGGCGCCACCTCATCCTGCCAGCACTGACGCTGACCTTCGTCAACGCCGCTGAGTTCTCTCTGATTTCTCGAAATACGCTGGTCGATGTCATGGTCGAGGATTACATGCTGACCGCTCGAGCCAAAGGACTACAACGCCGCACCATTGTCTGGCGACACGCACTTCGTAACGCTATGTTGCCCATTGTCACCGCGACGGCGCTCTATGTCGGCATGATCCTCGGTGGCGCCATTCAGGTTGAGACGGTTTTCTCTTGGCCGGGCATGGGTCTGCTCATCTACAACTCGGTGGTCCAGCGTGACTATCCGGTGCTCGAAGGTTGTTTCCTGCTCTTCGCCATTGCGGTGATCGCGACCAACTTCATCAGCGACCTCTTGTACCAAGTCCTTGATCCAAGGGTGCGCCGGACGTGAGTGAACTCGACGACGCCATGGATGCTCTTCCTCCTGATCAGTTTGATCACGTTGTGTCGCGACCCCGTCGCGGGATCTGGAAGAGTCTGTGGCACGATCCAATGGGGCGTTCGGGACTGATAATGCTGGCCATCGTGTTGGTGGTCATCATGATCGGCCCGATCATCTTTCCCTTCGACTCCCAGTCCTTTGGAACCTCAGCAGCCTCAATCCTCCAAGCACCTTCGCGAGCCCACTGGATGGGAACCACCGAGTTGGGCCAGGACGTCTTTCGCCAATTTCTCGTTGGTGGGCGGATATCGCTGTACGTAGGCTTGTCCGCAACGCTCATTGCGATCGTGCTCGGCGCGGGCCTCGGTCTGATCTCGGGTTACTACGCCGGTTGGCGTGACACGGTTCTGATGCGCATCACCGATTTCTTTCTCGTGCTGCCCACCTTGCCCCTGATCATTGTTCTCGCAGCTCTCTTTGGTCAGAGCATCTTTGTGACGAGTCTCGTTATTGGACTCACGAGTTGGCCCCAGACGGCGCGCATAATCAGGTCCCAGGTGCTCTCTCTTCGCGAACGACCCCTCGTCCAACGCGTGCGTTCTCTCGGAGCAGGTGACCTTCGTATCATGCGAAAGCACATCTTGCCGAACGTGGCGCCACTCATCTTCGCGAATTTGGCTCTCGTGCTCTCAGGTGCAGTCCTCGCCCAAGCAGCGCTTGCGTTCCTTGGCTTGGGCGATCCCGTGCAGGTGTCGTGGGGTACGACGTTACACAACGCCTTCAACTCGGGCGCCATGAGTCAAGGTGCGTGGTGGTACGTCATGACACCAGGTGTGGGAATCGTCGTGATGGTCTTGGCGTTCTCGCTGGTGGGTCACAGTCTGGACCGCGTGCTCAACCCGTTGCTTCGAGGTGAAGAATGAGTCTCTTGGAGATTGACAATCTCAGCGTCGATTATCGAGTCGGCACGGGCTCGCTTCGAGCTGTTGATCACGTGAGTCTTCGTATCGAAGCGGGTGAAGCGTTGGGTGTGGTCGGTGAGTCTGGCTGCGGCAAGACGTCGCTTGGTCTCTCGGTACCAATGCTCCTACCGGGTAATGCGACGATCTCGAGTGGCTCGATCAAATTGGCGGATCACGAGCTTGTGGGTATGAATGAGGCGCAACTCAATCGGTTGCGCTGGACTGCGGTCGCCTTTGTTTTCCAAGGCGCGATGAACGCGCTCAATCCCGTTCAGCGAGTCGATCGACAAATCCTTGAAGCAATTTCTGCCCACGACTCTCACGCCGCTAAGGAGGAGTCGAGCCAGCGCGTACTCGAACTGTTGGATCTTGTGGGTATCGCCCCCGCACGCGCGAAAAGCTATCCGCACGAGTTCTCTGGCGGCATGCGTCAGCGCGCGATGATTGCCATGGCACTCGCGTGCCGACCCTCATTGTTGATCGCCGACGAACCAACAACCGCACTTGATGTCATCAGCCAAGCCCAGATCTTGGCGTTGCTGAGTTCACTTCGTAGATCCGAGGATCTGAGTGTTCTGATGATCTCGCACGATCTCTCCGCAATCAAGCGAGTGTGCGATCGAATCGTCGTTATGTACGCGGGGGTGGTAGTGGAAACTGGTACGACCGAGCAAGTGCTCGGTCGACGTGGCGAGTCAGCACTGGCAGCGCATCCTTACACGCAGGCTCTCATAGGCGCGCACCCGGACCTGCGCGGTGAGCGAGTGTTGGCCCCGGGACTGGCGGGACACCCGCCGGATCTCTCCAAGCCGATCACTGGCTGTCGTTTTGCAGATCGCTGCCCCTCGGCGATGTCGGTCTGTCGCGAGATCGTTCCACCAACCGTGACGATTTCAGAGGGTCACACCGCGTCGTGCCATCTCTTGAAGAAAGTGGGAGCATGAGCGTTACTGCTGAGCAGTCTGAAACCACGCGCGCACGAGTCCTTGAGGTGCGCGACCTCGTAGTGCGTTTCGCTGGCCGAGGTAAGGGGCGTCGCGCTAGAGCGGTGAGAGCGGTAGACGGTGTGTCGTTCGATATCGAGCAAGGTGAGATCCTGGCCTTGGTGGGCGAGTCGGGATGCGGAAAATCGACGATCGCACTGGCGGTGATGCGATTGCTCGAGCCAACCTCGGGTCGCATCATCTCGGGAGGGGAGAACCTAGCCACACTCCGAGGTGGAGCGCTTCGCCAGGCCCGTCGACGGATCCAGATGATCTTCCAAGACCCGTTCGGTTCACTGAATTCGCGTCAAACGGTGTTTGACACCGTGGCCGAGCCCCTCGTCATTCACAAGTTGGGCGCCACACCTGAAGAACGTCGTTCGATGGTCATGGATGCGCTCGAGCTTGCGCATTTACGCCCGCCAGAACGCCTTGCACAGAGTTACCCGCACGAATTGTCTGGGGGTCAACGTCAACGGGTTGCAATCGCGTCTGCGATGGTCATGCGCCCAGAATTGGTGATCGCGGACGAACCAGTGTCCATGCTCGATGTCTCGGCGCGCGCGGGAATCCTTCGATTAATGATGGACCTCAGAGATCAACTGGGAACGTCGTACCTGTTCATCACCCACGATCTTGCAGTTGCCTGGGTGGTGGCGGATCGGATTGCGGTGGTGTATCTCGGGCGAATCGTGGAGATTGGACCAGCGACGCGTTTGGTGGAGCGGCCCGCGCATCCCTATACCGCGGCACTTCTCAGCGTGTCGAGCGGTGATGATGTGGGACCCGATGGTGAATTGATCGAAGCCTTGCCCGGTGAGACGCCGTCGGCCTCGAACGTTCCCGAAGGGTGTCGCTTCCACCCCCGGTGCCCTCGCTACATCGAACTGGGTAAGCCTGAGCAGTGTCGAAGCGTAGACCCTCAGCTTCACGTCATTCGCCCAAGAACCACGACTAATGAAGACACGTCAGCCCTCAGCCCGCACGAAGCGGCCTGCCATTTCTCATCAGAGGAGTCATAATGAGTACCAACCGCACCGCAGCCCCTACCGCAGCCCAGGATGTCATTGATTTGATCAGCGACCTGGTTCGTATCGACTCGGTCACACCTTGGCTCGTCGAGGGAGGGGCCGGCGAGGCTGAGGTCGTGCAGTACTTCACGCAGTGGGTGGCGGACCTCGCTGTACAAGTCGAGATTCAAGAGATTGCACCAGGACGTCAGAACTTCATCGCGACGCTTCACGGATCAGGCGAAGGTCCAAGCTTGTGTCTGAATGCCCACGCCGACACGGTTGGATATGCCGGATGGCCCGATGAAGCACTCGTGCCACGACTTGAAGGCGATCGTCTCTATGGTCTTGGAGCCGCTGACGACAAGGGATGTTGTGCCATCGCACTTCTGGCGCTACGACGAATCGCTACGTCGGGCGTGCAACTACGCGGTGACCTGATCGTCGCATGCGTCGCGGACGAAGAAGGCATATCGATCGGCACAGAGCATCTCGTTCGTACGATGAAGCCGGATCTGGCCATCGTGCTTGAAGCCGACGCACTGCCCAAGATGATCGTCGAGCATCAAGGGTTCGGGTGGCTCGATATCGTGATCGGTGGTCGTGCAGCGCACGGATCAACTCCCGACCAGGGCGTTGACGCGATCGTTGGACTGGCCGAGGTGCTCAGTCGCTTGCACGCGTGGGACCTCGAGCACTTTGCTGGTGTTCCGGAACCTCGTAACGGCCGCACGGTGTTTCACACCGGTACCGTGCGCGGGGGCACTGACTACGCCACCTACCCCAGCCAAGCCGTCTTGGGCATCGAGATTGGCACCCAACCGGGAGAGACATTGGCAGATCGCGTGCGTGAAATTGAAGCAATTATCGCCACGGTCGTCGCCGAGATGCCTGGGCTGAGTGGTGAAGTGAAGGTTCGACTCGATCGAGAACCATTTTTGGCCAATGGTCATGAGGCGCTGCTCGAAAGTCTGCGAAGTGCCACCTTGAAAAATATGGGGAGTGACATCGATGCGGTCGGTCTCAATGCGTGGACTGACGCGGCGCTCATGCAGGCGGCGGGGACGCCCACGGTCATGTTCGGTCCCCTTGGCGGCAACTTTCACAGCCCTAACGAATGGATCTCAATTCCCGAAGCGGTGACGAGCGTTGACATCCTGGTCGACACGATTGTCGAGATTCTCTCATGAGTGCAACGCGTGCGCGGCGTATCGAGGTAGCTGGTGCGTCGCTCACGTCGCTCTCGTACCTCTTCGACGAGGCCACGAAGTTCTTTCCCGTCCCGGGTGGTGTTGTCAGCGTCATTGATCGTGAGGGACTGCTCGGCGAGCGGAGCTTTGGCTTTGCTGATGTTGAGCGTGGAATCGCGATGTCGTCGTCGTTGCGTTTTGAGATTGGCTCGATCAGCAAGTTCTTTACCGCCCTTGCGGTTAATCGACTGATCGACGATGGTCGCCTTCAGCTTCACGACACGATTGCGGACGTATTGCCTTGGCTCGCGCTCAGCGATGAAAATCTGGCGGTCAGCGTTGCGCGTTTGTTGAACCATACGTCGGGCATGAGCGTGGGGGCCGACACGCTCCCCGATGACGCTGGAGAGATCTGGAATTCGCGAGAGTGTGCGTCCTCAACCGCGACGTCGCCCAACTTTCACTATTCCAACCTCGGATACCTGATCCTCGGTGAGATGGTCCGTGCGCGTAGCGGTCAACGTCTCGCTGATTTCGTGCAAAAGCAGTGGCTCGGGCCGCTCGGTATGAGTAATGCGCTCGCTCAGGTGACCCAAGCCGATAAGTCCTCGCTCGCAACGGGATACTGGCCCACCCGACCCGATCATCCCTGGGCGCCCGGTGATGCGCTTAGTCCATCGGCATTCTTCGAAATTGACTCGGCCAGCGGCAATATCGCGGCTACTAGCGCTGACATGACCGCTCTCGTCCAGGCTCTACTCGGCGCCAGTGGCGGCGATCCCGTCATGGACGCTGAAGCCAAACCCGTCCTATCCCCCGCTCTCTTTGAGCGTATGACGAGCGACCTTGCACCGACTGGCGAACCGACCTACGTGCATCAGGGCGTGTCGCAAGTGCAAGAGAGCCGCTACGCAATGGGCATCAATGTTGAACGCATTGACGGACATCTGTGCGTAAGCCACGGTGGGGGCATGGTGGGGTACTCGACCTTCATGCTTGTTGACTGTACGGCTCGCATCGGTGTGGTTGTTTTGACCAACGCCAACGGCGATACGTTGGCATCTCATCTGCTCGCGCGTATCGTGCACGACGATGTTCTGCGACGTTTGAACGGGCGCGACTCGCTTGATGGGCTCTCCTTCGATCTGACCGTACGCGCAGGCGCCGACCCGGTTGATGGAGCCGTCCCGGGGCACTACGTTGGCGACGACGAGACCGAACTCGATGTCTTCCTCGAGGGAGACGAGATGCGCATTCGATATGGCGACGAGACTGGGCGCCTCTTTCGACTCATCGGGGGACGCTACGTCACAGACAACCCGGGACTGCGCACTTTTCATCTTGACTGGTACTTCCATGGTGAGGAGCGCGGCTTCACCTATGGAGCGACGACGTACCGCAACGTCCATGGGGGTGGAACCGTTCCCTCCAAGACGGGTGCAGTGCATCCTCTGGTCGGCCGCTATCGCAGCTTCTCTCCCTGGTTTCCCGAATTTCGAATCCTCGAACGTGGTGGTGCACTGCTGCTCGTCGCCCCGGGCGGAGTAGAGGCACCGGGGGAGGAGGAGGTCTTAGTTGAAGTCGCGTGGGGGGAGTATCGCATTGGTAGCGAAGAGTGGCTCCCCGAACGCCTTCGAATCAATCACGTTCGAGACGGCGAGGTCATCAGCGTGGTTCGTGACGGCTGTCACTATTCGCGTGCCTTTAGTGATTGAATGACATAACGTGTTGGGGCCGGTGACGGCAACTCCAAAGGAGCTTCGGATCACTCTCTACGAGAACACCATTGAATTCATCCGCAAATATATTGCGGATAACAACCTGGTCCCAGGCGACCGTCTGCCTTCCGAGATAGAAATCGCCGCGATGGCCGGGGTCAGTCTGATGACGGTGCGTCGAGCCATGTCCGAACTCGTTGCGGCGGGCGCGCTGCAACGCATTCAAGGTCGAGGTACCTTCATTCGATCCAACCGAATCCAAACTGAATCGACCATCATCGGTGGTCTCAAGCAGACCCTCGCCCTGCAGGGTATTCAGTTGGCGACGACTCTCATCTCACTTGAGGAGGAGAAGGCTGACGCGGAGCACGCGAAGAAGCTTTCAATCCCGATTGGCACCGGAATCTGGAAGATCACGCGACTGCGAAGATTCAATGAGGTACCCGCGGTTCGAGAGGTGGCGTTTGTTCCGCGAATTCTCGCACCCGACTTGGATACGCTCTTCTCGCCTTCAACGGAATCGTTGTACGAAGTGCTCTCGAAGTTCTATGGTCTCACTGAGTCGCTCGAGGAACAGACCCTCGTGGCTCGCCGGGCGACCCCCGCTGAAGCCGCCGACCTCGGTCTGGGCGATGACAATTTCGTCATTGAGGTGACGGGCGTATCAATCACGGCGAGCGGTACGGCTTTTGACAGTTTCGAGATGGTCTTCGTACCCCACATGTTTGCGTTCCGACTGCGTTCGACGCCAACGGCTGATCCCGTTGACATCACGAACATGTCCAACTAACTCTTGCGCAGCAGTTCACTCGCCATCACGATGGTGAGATCGTCGTGGTCCAAAAGATGAGTAGCGGGGAAGCGATCATCGATAATGCCCGCAGCGAGAAGATCGGCAACGGCGCGCTTCTCGCTGCCCGACACGAGCATGAGGACTGAGCGCGCGTGTCGAAGGTCAGGCATTCCAATGGTGATTGCTTGAGTCGGTCGGTCACTTCTTGAAACGACTGCGAAGTTCGCGTCCAGAGTGTCTTGGTGCAATGTGACGACGTGGGTGCGTGCGCTGAAGTCGTCTCCGGGTTCGTTGAAGCCAACGTGTCCGTTTCGTCCGACGCCAATGACCGCCAGATCGAGTCCGTGTGCCTCATCGAGCGCACGGTCGTAGGCATGCGGCGGCGCCTCGGGATCGATCGTGACGACGGTGGTTGAATCATTGAAGATGACCTCAGCCAGGTTGTTTTGCAGAAATTCGATGAAGCTGCCTTCGGGATATGAAGGCAGGTCCCGATACTCGTCCAACATGAAGACCGTGGCGTGATCGAGCGAGAAGTCTCCCATCCGCCTCGCGTCACGAAGGTCTCGGTAGAGGCCGACAGGCGTGCTGCCGGTGGGCAGGGTCAAGGTGAGATCAGGCTTCTCATCCACCTTGCGCATGAGATAGTGCGCAGCGACAGCGGCGAACTCCTCGGGACCATCAGTGGTGATGAGTTTCATTCGTGAGTGCTCCGTGTGGGTTGTGGGTCGCTCGCGTGCGCGGCGATCTTCAGATATTCGTGCGCCTTTCGCACGAGTGCGTCGCGGTAGGTCGTCTCGAATCGCGGAACCTCAGCCAGGAGAGACTGGGGTTCGAGATTCCTAATCGTCGAACCGTCGCCAAGGGACTCGAGCCCGATGAGCGCTGCACCGAGCAGCGAAGGGCTCTGTTGGGCGAGCGCGAGCACCGGGATGTCCAACAGAGCGTCGAGCAGTGACGCGCCGAGGTGGCGGCTGCGAGGAGAACTTACGCACACCACGCGTTTGAGGGGCTGCGAGTGTTGCAGCACTTCGATACAGCGCATTGTTTCGATGGCGATACCTTCGAAGAGCGCGAGAGAGATATCTGCGCGTGAGGCGTCGAGTGAGAGTCGATCGATCGAACCCGCAAGGTCCGACCTCCAGATGACACCCTGTTCGCCTCGAGCGAGGTAGGGGAGGAAGAGCACTTCATTCTCGACACGACGTGGATTGGTGATGGCCAGTTCTTCAAGGTCCTCAGGCGACACTGCGAGCAATCTCGCGAGCCATCCAATGGACGAGCCCGTCGACAGCAGGTCCATCTCGGCGCCGCAGGTTGAAGGATCGACGAGTGGTGTAACGAGGAGTTCTCCGATGACCGACGTCGCGCTCGGCACCGTGGCCATGATGACCGTTGAAGAACCGTCGATCACCGACGCCGAGTCGTTGAAGAGTGTCGTGATGAAATGGTGCGCGCACACCGAGTCGGCGGCACCCAGCACCACCGGCGTCCCGGGCGCCACGCCTTCGAGCAAGGCTGCACCGGTTTGACTCAAGGGCGCCGCGTGATGCGGGTCGACGATACGCGGCAAGAGATCCGTCTCAATCCCCCAGTGGCCCGTTAGCTCATCACTCCACGACGTTGCGGTGATGTCGAAGTTTCCAAATCCCGACGCAGTTGAGGGATCGGTGACCAGGTGGGATGTGAGTACGTAGTACAGGTAGTCCTTCGCCGAGAGGAGCGTCGCTGGCCGATACGTGCGCTCAGCGCCGCGTCGAAGGTGCATGGGAATGATGTAGCGGCCGTCGATGGGGGTGCCCGCCAACACGCGCACGCGTTCGCGCGCGTGGTGATCAAGGTGCGAGAGGACGAGGGAGTCCGCACGAGAGTCCTGCCACGTGACCGCGTTGCCGATAACTTTGCCCGCTTCGTCCAGCGCGACCAGTGTGGGCATCTGCGCGGTCATGACCACTGCGTCGATACGTAATGGATCGACCGTCTCGAGTACCGATTTCGTTGCGGCGCTGATGGCGCCCAACCAGTCCTGGGATCGTTGCTCGGCCATACCCGGGTCGCTCGTCAAAGTCGGGTACTGACGCGAGGAGCTGGCTCGAGTGACGAGGTTCTCGTCAACGACACCGACTTTGACGCGAGACGTTCCCAGGTCGATGGCGAGGATGCGCATGGGCTTGCTCACTATCTCAATGTAGGTTCGACGTTACGACTTGGTACTGCGACGAACGAGGAGGGCATCGAGACTCGCGTCGGCGCGCTCGAGTGTCGCGTCGATGTCGGCGTCGGAGTGTGCGAAGGAGAGGAACAGGTTTTCAAGATGCCCCGGGTGGAACAGCACACCACGGTCGAGCATCTCTTCCCACCAGATTCGAAAGAGGTCGGCGCGGGCGTGACGAGCGGCGTCACGGTAGTTGGCGATCTCGCTCTCGGAGAACCACACTTGATACACGGGGCCCATACCGACGACCGATCCCTCGATCGACTTGTCACGCATAAGTCCCTCTAAGCCCTCTCTCAGTTGGTCTGATCGTCGGTAGAGGTCCTCGTAGGACGCTTCTTCTTTGAGATAGCGCAGCGACGCGAGGGCCGAGGCGACGGCGATGGTATTGCCAGAATACGTTCCAGCAATGGAGACACGTCCGTCACTCGCGAGATCCATGATGTCGCGTCGTCCACCGAGGGCCGCGACGGGAAATCCTCCGCCGAGACCCTTGGCCATGATGGTCAGGTCTGGCGTCACGCCAAGGGCCTGTTGAGCTCCGCCGAGTGCGATGCGAAAGCCAGTGATGACTTCGTCAAAGATGAGAAGTGCGCCGTAGCGGGTCGTGATCTCGCGCAGGCCCTCGAGGTACCCGTCGCGAGGCAAGATACAACCGGTGTTACACATGATGGGTTCGGTGATCACTGCCGCGATGTCGTTGGGGTTCTCCTCGAAGATGCGCTCGATCATCGCCAGATCGTTCCACTGCGCGATGATCAGCGATTCGCCCATCTCTGATGGAACGCCCGGACCTTGAGGCAGGGCTATAGGTCGCTCATCAGTACCCGCGAGTGCAAGGTCTGGATGCTTGGACCAATAGATCGCGTCGGAAAATCCGTGGTACTGACCTTCGAATCGTATGATTTTCTTGCGTCCAGTGAATGCGCGTGCGAGTCGCAGACTGTAGAGAACACCCTCGGTCCCACTGTTGACAATTCGAAGGGTGTCTACGCTCGGAATCACGTCGGCAATACCCTGCGCCAATTCGATTTCGGGTTCGCTTGGAAGTGCAAAGACGGTTCCCGCACTCTCGATTCGCTCGACGACCGCACGCGTCACCGACGCGGGGCGATGGCCGAGAAGCATTGGCCCAAGCCCGAGGAGGTAGTCAATGTACGTGTTGCCGTCGACATCAGTCAGGTGTGAGCCTTCGCCGCTTTCGACGAAGATCGGATGCGGCTCCCATCCTGAGAACGCGGCGCGTGCGGTGCTGTTTACGCCGCCTGGAATGACTTTGAGCGCCTTTTCGTAGAGTTCGCTGGACTTGGCGTAGCGCTCTGGATGAATGAACTCGCTGGTCATGTTTCCCCTAAGTCTTTATAATGACATAATAACTATAACACGCCAAACTTGGTTCTGCCAGTGTCGACGTGGGCCTAATCGGGGTTTTGTGGGCTGGCGTGAGTTGCGAACGGCCCCGCAGCGATCCTTCTAGATCTGTTGAGTGCTGGTGTCCAATGAAATAGTTTGAGTCTCATGGACCAACGCATAAGCCTCATTACGCTCGGCGTGTCGGATCTGGCAAAGGCGCGTGGCTTCTATGAAGCACTGGGTTGGAGCGGCGCCCAGCAACCCGACGACGACGTGTGCTTCTTCCAGGCAGGTGCGATGGTATTTGCACTCTGGGCATCGCTCGGGGGACACGCCGCGGGCGGAGTAGAGCTGGCGTACAACGTTCGATCACCCGAAGAGGTCGAGGCCGTTCTTCTTGAGGCACGACACGCGGGCGCCACCATCGTGCGTCCAGGTGCTCGCGCCGACTGGGGAGGCTATTCGGGCGCGTTCAGTGACCTCGATGGTCACGTGTGGGAAGTCGCGCACAATCCAGGATGGGAATTGCTCAGTGACGGTTCGGTCCGTATCTAGAGAGACGAGTCGAGTCCGCTGATCAAGTCACGCACCTCAGAGTTCTACGCGTGGTCGACGAGGGTCGCGAGGACCTTCGCGGCGTGACCATCTGCACGTACCGCGTACCACGCTCGCTCGATCTTTCCGTTCGCACCGATGAGGAACGTCGAGCGTATGACGCCGAGGACCTTCTTGCCGTACATCATCTTCTCCCCGTAGGCACCGTACTTCTCCATGACCTTCTTGTCGGGGTCGCTGAGCAGTTCGAAACCGAGACCGTACTTCTCACGAAACGCGACGTGCTTGCTCGCACCGTCTGGTGAGACGCCGAGCACCTTGACGCCGAAGTTCTTGAAATGACTGAGTTCATCGTTGAACTGACACGCTTCTTTCGTGCAACCTGGCGTGTCGTCAGCGGGATAGAAATAGAGGACAACGCGCTCACCCGCGAAGTCTTTCAACGAGACCTTGACGCCGTCTTGGTTCAAGAGAGTGAATCCGGGCGCCTTCGCGCCAACTTCGAGTCGTGCCATGATGCTCCTTCACAAATGTTTCGAGGTGAATACTCTCACGTAGACTACGAGAGAAGCTCCGTGAGTTGAGCTTGGGCCCACACTTTCGAACGCCGGTTCCGGGTCCAACCGAAAAAGGACCGTTGTCTCGTGAGTAGTGAAAGCCCCGAGTCCGTGACGTCGTCACAGGACTCCTATGCCACCAATAAGACCTTCGTGGGACTTGGCGTCCAAGCAGAATTGTGCGCGGTCCTTGAGAAGCAAGGGATAACCACAGCGTTTCCCATACAGGCCATGACGATTGCGGACGCCCTGGCGGGACGCGACATCTGCGGCAAGGCGAAGACCGGATCGGGCAAGACGCTCGGCTTCGGCCTCCCGATGCTCCAGCGCATCGCCGCCGGCACGTCATTTAACAGTGACCAACCCGGGCCCGCTCGTCCGCGCGGTCTCGTGTTGCTGCCGACTCGCGAGTTGGCGGTGCAGGTGCACGAGGTTCTCGAGCCGCTCGGCAAGGCGTTGGGTCTTCACGTCAACGCCGTGTACGGTGGCGCCGACATCGAGCGCCAAGTGAAATCGCTTCGTAAGGGCTGTGACATCATCATCGCAACGCCGGGTCGACTGATCGACCTCGGCGACCGGGGTGAGCTCAACGTCGAGAACCTCGACGTGCTCGTCCTCGACGAGGCCGACCGCATGGCCGACATGGGCTTTATGCCCCAGGTCGAATGGGTACTTCGTCGCATTGCCGAGCACCCGCACCAGACATTGTTGTTCTCTGCGACCCTTGACGGTGCAGTTGACCGCTTGGTAAAGCGCTACCTCACCAATCCGGTGTTCCACGAGGTCGCGAGCGACACCCAGACCGTGTCACTGATGGTGCACCACTTCTTGACCGTCCACCAGATGGACCGCATCAAGGTCGCAGCGACCATCTGCAAATCCTTTGACAAGACGATCATCTTCTGTCGCACCAAGCGCGGGGCGGACCGGCTGGTGGAGCAACTGCAGAAAGAAGGCGTCGACGCGGCGGCGATCCATGGCGATCTTCGTCAGAGCCAGCGCGAGAAGGCACTGGCCGACTTCGGGGCGGACAAACTCGCGGTACTGGTGGCGACCGATGTCGCGGCGCGGGGACTGCACATCGACGGCGTGGACTGCGTGATGCACTTCGACCCGCCCGAAGACCACAAGGCGTACCTGCATCGATCAGGTCGAACCGCACGCGCGGGCTCGACCGGGGTTGTTGTCTCGCTGCTCTTGTGGAATCAGACCATCGAGGCCGAGATCATCATGCGACGCCTCGCGCTGAAGCGCCCCATCGTTGAAGTCTTCTCTAATGATCCGCGCCTGAAAGACCTCGCGAACTGGGACCCGACTTTGGAGAGTTCAACACTGTGAGTCGTTCGAAAGTGTCATTGCCAGTCTTTAAGTACGACGACGCGATTCAGCGTGCGCTCGTCGTCGTCGCGCACCCCGACGACATCGATTTCGGTTCAGCGGGCACCATCGCGACCCTCACCTCACACGGTGTCGACGTGGCGTACTGCCTCGTGACCTCGGGTGATGCGGGTGGCGACGGGTCCACGCTCTCCAAAGCCGAGCGTGCGGCGCTGCGTGAAGCAGAGCAGACGGCCGCCGCCGCCGAGGTCGGGGTCACCAAACTCACGTTTCTTCGCTGGCCAGACGGACAGGTTGAGCCGACGCTCGACCTTCGTCGTGAGATCTCGCGGGTGATCCGCGTACAAAAGCCCGACCTGGTCATCACCCAAAGTCCCGAGAGGAACTGGGAGCGGATCTACGCGAGTCACCCCGACCATCTCGCCGCCGGTGAGGCGACGATGCGTGCGGTTTACCCCGACGCGCGAAATCCTCATGCGTTTCCCGAATTGCTGGCTGAGGGCTACCTGCCACACACGGTGAAGGTGGTGTGGCTCTCGAGCCAGCAACCAACGATGGTCGTCGACATCACGAAGCGGTTCAGCCAGAAACTCGCCGCGTTGACCAAGCACGAGAGTCAGGTCGGTGACCGCGAAGACCTCGAACCGATGCTCAAGGCGTGGGCCCGCACGACTGCGAAGAATGCGGGGCTCGCCAAGGGCCGCCTCGCCGAAGGATTCCGGGTCGTCTCCACGAGCTGAGTCCATCAAATGGTGCGTCGTAGTGTGTCGCTATGGGCCACGACAATAAGAAGCACGAGGTCGAGCGAACCCCGATCGGACTTCGTGATGTCTCCCACGGCCTCGGCCAGACCTTCCTCGGTCTCACGCGTGTCAATCTTCCGGGCCAGTTACTCGCCGGCGTTACGCTGCTCGCCATTGCGATCCCTGAGCAGTTAGCGACCGCCCAACTCGCTGGCGTTCCGGCGTTCACCGGGATGATTGCCTTCATTGCCGCCACTCTGGTGTTCTCGTTCGTCGGTTCGAATCCGATTCTCTCGGTGGGTGCGGACTCGACGATTGCGCCGTTGTTCGCGGTGGCGCTCGTGAGTATTTCGCTCCCGGCGTCGTCGCAGTACTACGCACTGGTCGCCGGCACCGCACTCATCACGGGCGTGATCTTGAGCGTCATTGGACTCTTGCGACTGGGCTGGTTGGCCGACTTCTTGTCCGCGCCGATCGTGGTCGGTTTTTTGGGGGGCATCGGTGTCATCATCATTGTCCACCAGCTTCCTCGGATCTTCGGCGTTTCGTCGGGTGGTGATTCGATCATCCAACGACTCACGTCACTTGGCCATAATCTGCACGCGACGTGTGGTTGGACACTGGTGATTGGCCTGGGGACACTCGCGGTCATGCTCTTGGGTGAGAGGGTGAACCCGCGACTCCCTTGGGCCCTCGCGGCCGTCCTCGTGAGTTCGCTGTTCGTTGGACTCTTCTCATTGAGCGCGCACGGCGTGCAAGATCTCGGCACCGTCGTGGTGGGACTTCCGACGTGGCGACTGCGACTCTTCAGCGCGCACCAATGGAGCGTCATGATCACCACCTCGCTGACGTTGGTGGTCGTCATCATGAGTCAAAGCGCGGCGTCCTCGCGCACGTCGGCTGACGAGATCGGTGTCGCCGACGACCTCAGCCGAGACTTCGTGGGCATTGGGCTCGCGAACGTCGCGACCGGCCTACTCGGGTCGTTCGCGGTCGACGCGAGCCCGGCCCGCACGACCATCTCGCGTCTCGCTGGTGGGCGCACCAAGATGGTCGGTTTCACCGCGGCGATCGGCGCGCTCGCGCTCTCACCACTCGCGACCTTTGCGCGCGACATCCCGCTCAGCGCGCTCGCCGGTGTGCTGTTGTTCGTCGCGGGACGACTGATCAAGGTTGCTCAAATGAGACAGATCCTTCATTGCAGTCGCCCGGAGTTCGCATTGGCCGTTCTCGCGGGTCTGGGTGTTGTCTTTCTCGGCGTCGAGATGGGTCTGGCCCTGGCGGTCGGCCTCGCGATCTTGGAACAGACGTGGCGTTCCGCGCGACCGCGCATGGTCGAGATGGGCCGGCGTCGTGGCTCAACGAGTTGGGAGCCCTACGACGCCCACGCCGTCGAGCGCGTGGACCACATCCTCGCTGTCCTGTTCGACCAGGACCTCTTCTTTGCCAACGCCAATGTCTTTCGTCGTGAACTGCACGCGATGTTGAAGAAGTACCCCGACACCAAACACGTGATCCTCGACGCCGTGGCGATTTCGGACATTGATTACACCGCGCTCGGGGTGCTCGACGAAGTGGTCAACGACCTCAGCGCGGACCACATCTCGATCTCGCTCGCGAGGGCCAATACCGCGCTGAAGGAGAAACTTCACAGAGCGGGCGAAAAGACGCTTCGCCACATGGAGTTGTACGACAGCGTCGACGCCGCCGCGCAGTCACTCAAGTAGTCGAGCGAAGCTCCATCCAGCGAGATGGCTCGCTGAGTTCCCGGAAGCCAAAACTACGGTAGAGCTCGTGTGCGTCGCTCGTCGCGAGCAGCCGACGCTGCAGGCCCTGGACGTACGGGTGGGCGAGGGCGGTGGCGATGAGGACCCGTCCGAGACCGCGACCTCGATACGACGAGTCGAGAAAGACGTCGCTCAACCACGCGAAGGTGGCGCCGTCACTCACCCATCGAGCGATCCCGACTTGGACATCCTCGGGGCTGAACAGACTGATCACGAGCGACCCCTCGAGGGACCTTGCGACGACGTCGAGCGTTCGCCCCTTCGCCCAGTAGCTCTCTTCACTCAGCCAGCGGTGCACGCGATCGACGTCGATCGACGCCCGCTCGTCACTCAGGTAGAACCCGTCGGGCCCAGGCCAACGCA
>JAJXXA010000030.1 GCA_021781335.1 Actinomycetes bacterium | reverse complement strand
CGTCATGTACCGCTACCTTCGCTCTCTTGGCCAAACGATCAAGAGGAAGGTTGCAGGGCGTGACCTCGTTCCAACTCGAGGCCACTCCAATCTGCGGTTTGACCATGTCGTCATCGCCGAGGCCCATGGCTCGAAGCATCGCGCGCGCCGGCGCACGACCCTTTCCGAGGGTGACATCAGTGCTTCGAGGAGTCGGGTGAGTTGTCATAGGCAAAGTCTATGAAAAACTCCAGCGGGTACGTAATCCACAAGAAGAATGTCCATCGTGTACACGGTCAGTGTCGACACCACGACTGAACCTTTTGGTGCACGGTCGCCAGACGACTCGGCTGGCCAACGCGCACTCGACGCTCGCTCTACCTCGAGCGACCTTGGCGCCTTATGCGACGTCGCAACTGCAAGACCCGAAGCGATCCGAGACCCAACATCATGAGAGCACCGAGGACCATGGCTCCGAGGAGAGCGACCGCGAGCGGCGTACGCAGATGGCCCGCGAAGAATCGCACGGTGACTTGCGACCTATTCTGCGCCACCAATATCAAGACAACGACAAGTGCGATCAGTGACGGAAGGCTGCGTACCCAGAGACGAGAGATGCGCGTACTGGGAACATGGCTGCTGGCGACCTCTTCACTGGGCGTGGCCTCATTGACTTCGTCATTCGAGGGAAGCTCGGGTGATCCTTCTTGTTCAGGAATACTCATACTCGCCTCCAGCGCAGCCCGTGATGAATCAAAGAGCAGATACCCACCGTATCGATAAGTGCAGCATGGCGTGAAGAGGAACCGTCTCGACCGGTGTAGTTCGCTTCACTTCAACGTACGGCGAATGACTCTTGACGACCACTCGATTCTTGGGGTCTAACCGCGTCCGCCACTAACTTCACCGAGAAATTCCTTGTTATTCCTTTTGTAGGGAAACCATACGGTCGTGTCTGCTTGTTTAAGTAATAACAGTTATTTCTTCAATCATCAACGCACAAGGCAATCTCACCGTCCTTTGACCACTCTCGTGCATCAAACTGCGCGTAACAAGCGCCAAGGGCAAATGTGACAATCGCGTGTTGTTTGTCAGACTTCGCAAGATCGCCCTTAGAGTCGGTGAAGTAGCAGACTCGTTGTTCAACGTAATTGACGTTGACAGAACACGAGAGCTGCGGGAGGACTACCATGTCCCGTTCAGATTCATCGAAGCACTCTCGCTTCAATTCTCTCTTATCGCCCGCACCGCGAGGCAAGCATCGTCGAGTGCCTACGGTGTCGCGCATGCAGGTAGGTATTGGTGCAGTGGGTATCAGCGGCTTGGTCGCTGCCCTCGTCACCGCGTTTGGTGTACCGGCCGCATTCGCCGCACCGACTGCGATCAACCTCGGTAATGCATCGACGTTCGCCGTCCTCGCCGGATCCACGATCACCAACACCGGAACAACCACTGTCGCTGGTGATATTGGTCTCAGCCCTGGTACTGCGGTCACTGGCTTTCCGCCCGGCATTCAGAGTTCAGGCACAACCTACGTAGCGAACGCACAAGCGCTCGCGGCTCAGACGTCACTGACGGCGGCGTACCTGAGTGCCGCAGGCACCACACCTTTCACCACAGCCCCCAGTGACCTGGGTGGATCGACCCTTACTCCGGGCACCTACGCGTCTTCAACGAGCATGGGCTTGACTGGTACTTTGACACTAAACGGTGGCGGCAACGCTGATGCCGTCTTCATCTTTCAAGCTGGTTCGACCTTGACAACCGCTTCGGGCAGCAATGTGGTGTTGGAGAACGGCGCCCAGGCCTGCAATATCTTCTGGCAGGTTGGTTCGTCGGCAACGATTGGTACCACGAGTCACATGGTCGGGACGATTATGGCCCTTAGTTCGGCAACGATGAACACCGGTGCGACCTTGAGCGGCCGCGTGCTCGCTAGAAACGGGGCAGTCACGCTTGACGGTAACAACATCACCGTCCCCGTGTGCGCAGCCGCCGTTACAACCACGACTACCACAGTGCCTTCATCGACCACCACCACGGCCGCGCCGGTGACAACAACAACGACGCGCGCAACGACCACAACGACCACACCTACGACAGTCGTTCCCGTCGGCGCACCGGGCACTGGCTTCGGCGGAACGGCCGGATCAGGCTCTTCACCACTCTTGCCCCTTGGCTTGAGTGCGATTGGCCTCGCGATGATCGCAAGTGGCGCAGCCATACGATCACGTCGTCGTCGGACTCTGAACAATACGGATGTCACGCGAAGGCCGTAGGCGGCGCTCGAAGTCTGAAGTGATGTGGTGGACGACCGCTCTGGTGGTCCTCATCGTCGGGCTGGGATTGCTGGCTAGTACTTTCGTACCGGCCAGCAATCCGAAGTCCGTAGTCTTGACTTCGACCCCTGTCTCCACTGTCGCCCCCGTCACCACGCGTACGACTGACATCAGTTCAGTACGCGTGGCGTCATCAGTGCCGCGCACACTCTCGATTCCCTCGATTGGCGTGACCACGAGTGTGGGCGAACTTGGCTTGTTGGCGAACGGACAAGTGATGGTCCCCGCCACCACCAAGACTGCGGGCTGGTTCAAATACGGTCCTACACCCGGACAAGAGGGTTCGTCGGTCATCCTCGCCCACGTCGACTCGTACAAGGGACCTGGGGTGTTCTTCTATATTCGAACCCTTCATCCGGGTGCACTCGTCACCGTTGGGCTTTCAGATGGCGTGAAGGTCAACTTCGTCGTCACCAAAGTCGTCCAATACTCGAAGTCTGGCTTCCCCGACCAGCTGGTCTATGGAGCGCTCGACAAACCCGGCGCACGCGAGTTGAATCTCGTGACATGCGGCGGGGCATTCGACCACGCGACGGGCAGCTACCTCGCCAATATCGTGGTTTTCACCAAGTTCGCGAGCGTCACGCGCTGAACTAGCGACGCGACTGGAGTTCGGCGACGACCGCTTTACCGTTGGCTTTGCCCTTGGTCAGCTTCATCACTTGACCAATAAAGAACTGGGCAAGTTTCTCGTCACCCTCACGGTACCGAGCCCATTCGTCAGGATTCTGCGCGATAAGCGACTCGACGGTACTGCCAAGCGAGTCGGATGAAAGTTGTTCAAAGCCCTTGGCGGCAGCTATCGCCCCCGGCTCACCGCCGTGCGCGAGAAGTTCACCCAGCACTGTTTTAGCCTGGGTTGCTGAGAGCTGGCCCGACTGCTCCAAACGCAATGTTGCACAGAATGCCTCAGGTGTCAGGTTCCCGATTCCTTCGAGGCCACCCGCCAATTCATTTGCCGCGCGTGCAAGCGCCAACACCGGATCGATATCGGCGTCGATCGCGGCATTGACGAACTGTTCGAGGTTGAGGTCGATCACCACTTCAACGGCGTCCAGTTGCGCTGGCGTCGGTGCGATGAGTCGCTCCTTGAGCGCGGCGCGACGTTCGGCCGGCATCGGCGGCAACGCGAGTCGGATACGGTCCTGCCAGGCCTGCTCCGGTGCGAGGTCAACGAGGTCCGGCTCTCGAAAGTAGCGATAGTCCTCCGCCTCTTCCTTAGTGCGCATGGTCGAGGTGACGCCGAGATTCTCGTCCCAGTGGCGTGTCTCTTGGCGTACGACACCCCCGCTCTCGATCAATTCAACCTGGCGAAGCGCTTCATAATCAATGGCCCGGTGCAAGCTACGAAGTGAGTTCAAGTTCTTGATCTCACAGCGCGTCCCGAAGGGTTCGCCCGATTTACGGACAGAGACGTTCGCGTCGATTCTCATCGAACCCTCCTCCATGCGCCCGTCCGAAGCTCCCGTCGCAATCAAGATGCCGCGCAGCTCTGCCGCGTACGCGCGCGCTTGGGCCGAGGACCTAATGTCAGGGCCCGACACGATCTCCACCAGTGGCACTCCCGAGCGGTTGTAGTCAACGAGCGACCGGTCCGCGCCGTGGATGCGCCCGCTACCCCCAAGGTGTGTTGATTTGCCCGTGTCCTCTTCGAGGTGCGCGCGTTCTATTGATACGCGGCTGCCGTCGGGTAGATCGAGATACCCACCAGAATTGATCGGCAGGTCGTACTGACTGATCTGGAAGTCCTTGGGCATATCGGGATAGAAGTAGTTCTTTCGGTGAAACGTCGACGGCGCAATCGTCGAATGAAGCGCGATACCGATCGCCATGGCGAGTTCGACGGCGCGCTCGTTGAGCACCGGAAGCGAGCCCGGTAGTCCGAGACACACTGGACAGACATTGGTATTGGGTTCGGCCCCGAAGTGATTCGCACAGCCACAGAACATCTTGGTGGCCGTCTTCAGCTCAGTGTGGACCTCGAGGCCCACGACCATCTCCCACGAACCTGGCAACGTCATGATCCTCGCTCCTCGCGCTCGAGCACCCGGGCGGCGGCGAACAACTGGGCCTCGCTCCTACCTGGACCAAGGAGCTGGACACCCGTAGGTAGTCCGGCTTCTCCTGCGCCGAAGGGTACCGAGATCGCGGCCTCGCCCGCCAGATTGGTCGGGATCGTGAACACGTCAGATAGATACATGGCCATTGGATTGCTCGTCTTGGAACCAAAGGGGAACGCCACCGACGGCGCGGTCGCCCCAATGAGCAAATCGGCCTGGGCGTACGCCCGTTTGAACGCATCGATCATTTGTGTACGAACCTTGAGTGCTTGGCCGTAATAGGCGTCAAAATATCCCGCCGACAAGGCGTACGTGCCGAGCATGATCCGTCGTTTCACCTCCGCGCCGAACCCAGCGGTTCTCGTTGCGGTGTTCATGGCCTCGACGTCCTCACCATCAACGCGCAGTCCGAATCGGACCCCGTCGTATCGAGCCAGATTGCTCGAAGCCTCAGCGGGCGCGATGAGGTAGTACGCGCTCAAACCCAGTTGGAGCTCGGGGATCGATAGCTCGAGGATGGTAGCGCCCGCATCCTTCAGCACTTCGACTGCCCTCGTGACCGACGCCACGACGTCCGGGTCGGCGCCGTCGATCAGTTCACGAACGAGCGCAATACGCTTGCCCACGACACCGTCGTTGACGTGCGCGGACAGCATGGGCGCGGGTTCGGGCAATGACGTCGAATCCATTGGATCGTGACCCGCAATTGCTTCTAGGAGGATGGCCGCGTCCGTGACGGTCTTTGAGAAAGGACCGATCTGGTCGAGTGAACTCGCGAACGCGATCAAACCGTAGCGAGACACGAGGCCGTAGGAGGGCTTGACGCCGATGAGTCCACAGAGCGCTGCGGGCTGTCGGATCGAGCCACCGGTGTCACTACCGAGCGCGATCGGTGTCATGTCGGCTGCGACCGCCGCCGCCGAACCACCCGAAGAACCCCCGGGCACCCGTGAGGGGTCCAAGGGATTTCGTGTCGGCCCGAACGCCGAGTTCTCGGTTGACGAACCCATGGCGAACTCGTCGAGGTTGGTCTTGCCCACCGGCACCGCTCCCGCTGCCAGGAGTCGAGTGATCACCGTGGCGCTGTAGGGCGGTCGCCAGCCCTCAAGGATCCGCGACGAGCACGTGGTGGGGACGCCGACCTGGCACATGTTGTCCTTGATGGCGACGGGTACGCCCGCGAGCGGTCCAACGGACTCACCACGCGCCACCTTGTCGTCGACGTCCTTGGCGGCGGCGCGCGCACCGTCCTCATCGACATAGAGGAAGACATTCAATTCGTCATTACGCGCGTGAATCGCCGCCAAGGAGGCGTCGAGTTCACGCTGGGCCGTGCTCGCACCACTGCGCACGTCAAGAGCGATCTGTTCGGCGGTCTTCACGGGGCTTCTCCCATGATGCGCGGTACGGCGAATCGGCCGTCTTCGGCATCGGGAGCCATGGCGAGCACTACGTCGCGGTCCAGGCTCTCGCGCACACTGTCGTCACGGACCACGTTGATCAAACCGAAGGGGTGCGCAGTCGGGATGACATCGTCAAGTTGCAACGTGCTCATATCGTTCGCGTGCTCGAGAATCTGACCGAGTTGGTCGGTGTACAACGCCAACTCCTCTTCACTCAGCGAGAGGCGGGCGAGTTTGGCGACGTGTGCGACATCGTCTCGATGAAGTGGCGAGGTCATGATTTCATAGTCCGATCGAAGAACGCAATCGTGGCCGACTCGACCACTTCTTTGTCATTATCCATCGTCGCGACGTGGTACGAATCCTCGAGCCAGAGTCGCTCGACGGGCCCGCTCACCTTTTCAACCACGTCGTCGCCATTGTCAGACGTCACCACGTGATCCTCGCGGCTCGACAACAACAGGATCGGCGCAGTGATGGCTGGAAGTTGCGCGTTCACGGTCTTCATCGCTTCAAAGAGGCTCGCCGCGCACGCGAGCGGGGTCGCATCGTACGAAGCCTCTACAGAACCCTCCATCTTGATGTCAGAACCAATGGAGTCGATCGTCGTCAATCCCGCGTCCAGTAATGCATTGAGACCGTCGACCATCTCTTGGACGGGGGGCTTGACGAGAGGATTGATCAAGACGCACGCGGCAACATCGTGACGAACCTCCGCGACGTGCGCGGCCAGACCCCCACCCATCGAAAGCCCCACGACGCCCACGCGCTCACAGTGCTCACGAAGTGCGTCATATGCGGCGACTGCGGCACCTGACCAGTCCGCCCAGTCGGTCGTCATCATGTCCTCAATCGACGTACCGTGACCGGGAAGTCGAGGGAGTTCGACGCTGTAGCCCGATGCCGCGATACGCTCGGCGAGCGACCGCATCGAAGCGGGATTCCCTGTAAATCCGTGCAATACGAGCACTCCCAATGGCCCTTGTTGCGCCGAAAACGACTCACATCCGGGCATGATCGCAGTAGTCATAGGGTTAAAGACTATCGGCAGACCTACGCCTTCTGTTTCGATCGCTCTCGAGGTACCGAGCGCATGAAGAACCCACCAACGATGCCGAGCGCTGCCACGCACGCGCCGATCAAGAACGGCAGACGAAACGTCTCGAGGAGCGCGGGTCCCGGCGCAGCGCTCGTTAGGCCGTGACGGCGCACTTCGGCCTGCTGGACAGTCTCAAGTATCTGAATGCCGGCGACCTCGCCCACCTGGGTCGCCAACATCTGGGCCGCGGACATGACGCCGAATTCACTCGGCAAGACCTCGTTGGCCATCACCGAGCTCGTCGACGGCATGGCCACCCCCATGCCCAAACCGGAGAGTGCGAGCGCCAACGCAATGAACCACACCCCCGAACTCGGATGCAGCATGGCGAACAGCACCAACGACAAGGTGAGAAAAACCGCACCCGCAAAGGCGCTGATGCGCTCACCGATGCGTACCGCGACGTATCCAGCGATAGGCGAACAGAGCGAGAAGGTGATGGGACGCGCTATCGCTAGAGCACCCACGCGCGGAATCGAGTACTTGTACCCCTGTTCCATGACCAAAGGGAAAAGGAAGAACGCACCAAAATACGCGAAGTTGCCCGACGCGCGCAGAATCATCGGCATGACGAAGTTCCTTCGAGCGAAGTAGTGCGCCGGGATCAACGGATTCGCCGCGTGACGAATGCGAATGACGAACGTCACTGTCATGACGATGGCCAGGATGAAACACGCCATGGTCCCCGGGCTGGACCAGCCGATACTCGGTCCGATTGAGAGCGCCAGCATGAACGTGCCTACGGCGAATGAGAGTGACCAGCTGCCAATCCAGTCCATCCTCTTAAACTCTCGTCTCGCCTGTTGCTTCTTCTGCGCGTCTTCGTCGTCGAATCCCCTTCGTCGCGGCAAGAGAACCACCACGACGCTGAACGCGATCACGATCAGCACCAGCTGGAACCAGAACAAAGCGCGCCAACCGTAGGCCGCGATGATGGGGGATCCGAGCGACACCCCGATCACGGGTCCGCCCGCGCCGATGAGTGACCACCACCCCATGGCCTTGACCCGCTCCTCAGGCCTGAAGACCATGTTGATGAGTGCGCCCGACGCCGTGCCGGTAGCCGCACCCTGGACGCCATCGAGCGCACGGGCGATGAGCAGCATGTCCACGTTGTGCGAGAGCGCGGTCAAGATCGCCGACACCATTGCGCCGACCAGACCGAAAAGGTACAAACGTCGGTGCCCGTAGATGTCGCCGGTCTTGCCAAGGATGGGCGCCGCGAGACCGTACGCCAAGAGCGGTCCGACCATGGTCCAGGTGAGGACGGTAACGCTGGTATGAAATTGGGTGGCCACCGTCGGGAGCGCGACGATGAACACGGTGAACGTGAAATTCAGTGCGAACAGTCCCGCGAGCAGCGACCACAGCACCCACCACGGATAGCGACTTGACCCCTCGGCTCTCGCCTGCACGCGAGCGCGCAAGAGCATGATCCAGTTCAGGTCGCTACCGGCCTCGGTGCCCATGGTCCCGAACGCTGCGCCCGCAGGGTCGGAACGAGCGTTAAGAAGCCCGGCGGGGTCCTCGCGATCTACGTGCGCCGAATGGCGCCGGTCGTTCACTTCAACAGAGTGGGCAGTTGCTGGGCAAGTTCAGCTACTTCCCAGCGATCGTTCTTCTCGAGGGTCTCGGTCATGGTCCAGTTCTGGAATTTTCGAACGGTTCCGCCCTGGACAAAGTAGACCTGTCCCGTCGACTCGCAGTCCTGCATGGCCAACGTGGCAACCAACGGTGAGATGTTCGCGGGGTCCCACACATCAAAGACCGAGGCGTCGGCGGGCTTAACGACGTAGTCCGAAAGCCCCGGCGTGGATTCGGTCATTCGAGTCCTCGCTGCGGGCGCGATTGCGTTGGCGCGAACACCGTAGCGACCAAGTTCTTCGGCGATGATCACCGTAAATGCCGCGATACCCGCCTTCGCCGCGCCGTAATTGGATTGTCCGATGTTGCCGAGCAGGCCCGAGGTCGACGACGTGTTGATGATCGACGCCTTGACCGTCTTGCCAGCTTTTGCCTGTTCGCGCCAATAAGCGGCCGCGTGTCGCGTCGGTACGAAGTGACCCTTGAGATGCACGTGGATCACCGCATCCCAATCGTCCTCACTCAAGTTGACCAGCACTCGGTCACGAAGAATTCCTGCGTTGTTCACGAGCACGTGCAGATCACCGAACGCGTCAAGGGCGCTCTGCACGAGTCGAGCCCCACCCTCCCACTCAGCGACATTGTCGTGGTTGGCGACCGCCTCGCCGCCCATGGCGACGATCTCGGCGACGACTTCTTCTGCGGGCGACGCCGCTGACGATGATCCATCAAGCGAACCGCCAAGGTCATTCACGACAACTTTGGCCCCTTCCGCTGCGAAGAGCAGGGCGTGCTCTCGTCCGATCCCGCGTCCCGCGCCGGTAATAATTGCCACGCGACCATCCAGTGCACCCATCGTGAATTCCCTTCAAATTGTTGCCGTTCACCGATTGTAACGAGCAATCGATCGAGAAACTAAGTCTGTTGACTCCAGGGATGCGCTCGGCGGGCATGGGCGTGATAATGATCTGGGATGTTACGCATATGGTCGTCCAGCGACCAGTTGCCTTCGCCCAGGACACGATCGGCCACCGTGGCGAGGGCCACTCGTAGATCTTGCTTCAGCGTTTCAGAAGGCGCAGGGTCGTGGACCCGCCATACCACCATTGGCACAAGGCAAATCTCGCAATCGGCGATCCAGCAGAGGTCGTCCTCGTAGTAGCGCGTCGTGATGATCGCCGCCTCACATAGATCACATTCGACCGTCATTGCACATTCAGTATTACGGTCGAGTGCCATTTCACTTCAGTACCGGCCACGGGCACCGACGAGACGACCTTGGTCCACTTGGTGGAGTTGGCATTTGGCCCACGTGTCACGTAGTACAGCTCTGCCTTACGCATCGCGGCGTTCACCTGGTCTCGCGTCATGCCTACAACATTGGGCATCGGACGAAGCCCTTGTCCGGCGAGGGTCGTCGTGGTCGCAGGCACCGTTGAGGTAGTCGTCGTTGGCGCGGTCGTCGTCGTTGGCGCGGTCGTGGTGGTCGTTGCCGTTCCCGCCCCGGTGCTGATGACCAGGTTGACCTTCGAGCCTGCGGGCACCGCGAGCGGATTCTTCGTCGCGTGATAGAGAACTTCAGCGACCAGTCCGGCGGGGGTTCGGGTACTGGCCGTGGTCTGGGAGCACGAAGCCGATATCTTCAAGACCTTGAGTTGCGCTGTCGCCGCGGCACAGGTCTTGCCCACCAGTGTGGTGGGCAGCGTCACGGGCGGCATTCCGCTTGAGACGACGATTTGTATCGAGCTTCCCGAATGAACGCTGACGCCAGCGGCGGGTGACTGGGAGATGATCTCACCCGTGGGCACCGTCGTAGAACTCTCGTGCTTGGCGACCGTGGCGACCAAGTGATCACTGCCCAACTTCTGCGACGCCTGCTGGAGCGTCAAATGGGTGAGGTCCGGAACGACGTAAGAAGAACTGAGATACCCGAGTTTCCACGCCAAGATTCCGCCGACACCCAACACCACTATCAGCACCGCTGCACCCGAGAATGCCAGACGCCGCATCCGAGACGGCCGCGTCGGGGGCAGCGGCTCGTACCCTTGGGGAGCGGAGCGACGAGGCGCGCGATCAAGCGGGGTGACACCGGGAGCGGTCGGTCCACGTCCCACGATCTGATCAGGTGAGGGAGGCCGAAAACCAATCGAGGTGCGCGGCTGCACGGGCGAAAATTGCTCGAGGATCGGCACCGCACTGCGTGGTGGCGACACACTGAGCGGCACCGCATCGCCGACGACCGCGCTGAGCCTCGACGCGAATTGATCGGCGCTCAGCCGCAGTCGAGGATCCGACACGGCGGCCTGCGCGAGCAGCATGTCGAGCGTGCCAAGCTCAACTCTCACGGGAAGCGACGAATTGATCCGAGCGCGCAGCATCGCTTCAGCGTTGGCCCCGTCGAACGCCGAAGATCCCGTAGCCGCTTCGTACAAGATCAGCGCGAGAGAATAGATGTCTGACTCCGGGCCTGGCGTCTCGCCGACGGCCTGTTCCGGACTCATGTAACGAACGTCATCCAAACTGAGGTGATCGCGATACGCGTTACCAATGCCGGCCAGCGCGACATCGGTGATGCGAACGCGACCTTCGCCGTCAAAGACGAGCTTGCTCGGCGAGAGTTCACCGTGCACGAATCCATTAGCGTGCAGGTAACTCAACGCACTCGCCACGTCTCGCCCGAGACGAGCGGTATCGTCCACGCTGAGCACGCGACCACTCGCCAGCACGTCCTCGAGCGAACCACCATCCAGGTACTCGGTGATCATGAAGATCGCGCCGGACTCTTGTCCCCCGTCATAGACCCTGGCCAGGTGGGGGTGACTCAACGTCGACGCTCTTACAATGTTCGTGCGAAATGCGCGACGCACGTCTTCGTGGGTCGTGAGGCTCGCGAGGAGCACCTTCACGATGACCGTTCGACTCAGGGATAAGTCCTCGGCGCTGTATACCTCGGCGTTTCGCTCCACGCCGAGCATCTCAATGATGCGGTAGCGCCCCGCGAGGTCGTGTCCGGAGTAAAAGGTTGGTGTAGCCATGGCTGAACCCAACCCTAGTTAAGTACGTCACTCGACGGTAGTCGTCCAGGTCCCTGAGGCGAGAAATTCCACAAATGCACTGCCCGCGATCATAGGAATGCCCAGATCTCGCGCTTTGGTCACTTTCGACGCGCCCGGCGCATCGCCCACCACCACGCAGTATGTCTTCTTCGACACCGAGCCCGGTGAAGTACCGCCACGAGCAACGATGGCGGCCTCCGCCTCCTCTCGCGAATACCCCTCGATGGCACCGGTCACGACCACCGCGCGACCGGCGAGGGTCTGGGGCACCTCAAGGGTCGGCTTGGTCTCACGTAACTCGAGACCTGCCGCTCGAAGCCGACGCACGAGATCGACGGTCTCGGGGTCACGACAGTAGCGAAAGACTGATGTCGCAATCACCTCACCGATACCGTCAACCGCCTCGAGCGCGTCGAGAGAAGCTTCAGCGAGAGCCTCGAATGAGCTAAAGCGTGACGCCAACTCGCGTGCGGCAACGGGCCCGACATGACGGATCCCGAGCCCAACGAGCACGCGGCTGAGCGGCGCCGATTTCGCGTCTTCGATCGCCTGAATCAACGCACTCGCCGACAACTCACCGAAGCCTTCGAGCGTGGAGAGTTGTGCAGCACTCAATAAGAAGAGATCGGCCACGTCAGCAATGAGTCCGGCACCGATGAGCTGGGCCACTCGCTGTTCGCCGAGTCCCTCGATGTCGAGCGCACCGCGTGACGCGAAGTGCAAGATCTGCTGGAGCTGTTGTGCGGGACACGCCGGGTTGACGCAGTAGGTGTCACTCTCGTCACCAACTCGCACCAGGGGACCGCCGCATTCGGGGCAGGTCGTTGGAAATTGCCACGCCGCTTCGCGTTGCCTCCCGGGCTCTGACACGGATCCGACTATCTCGGGGATGACCTCGCCCGCTTTTCGAACAATCACGAGATCACCAGGTCGAACGTCCTTCTGTGCGACTTGATCCTGATTGTGCAAGGTGGCGAGTGACACCGTCGACCCCGCCACCAAGACCGGCTCGAGGACCGCGTAAGGCGTCGCTCGACCAGTTCTTCCAATGGATACCTCAATCGCGAGCAGGCGCGTCGTGCGCTCTTCGGGTGGGAACTTTCGCGCGATCGCCCAACGAGGCGCCCGACTGGTAGAACCCAGGACTTCACGAAGCGCCAGATCGTCGACCTTGACAACAACGCCATCCACCTCGTAAGCGAGTTCGTGACGATGTTCCTCGAACCAGGTGCTTCGTGCCACCACCTCATCAACACCACGCACCAAAGCGATCTCTGAGGCGGTGACAAATCCCCAGGCACGAAGCTGTTCAATAGTCGCCATATGACTCTCGAATGCCAGCGTGCTATCGAGGTCCACCAATTGGTACGCGAGAAACGACAGCGGCCGTGATGCACTCACCGACGAGTCCTTCTGACGAAGACTCCCCGCGGCTGCGTTGCGAGGGTTGGCGAATTCTTTGCCTTCGACTTGTCGCTGACGTTCGTTCAACTCATGAAAGTCCTCTTTGGTGATGAAGACTTCCCCTCGAATATCGAGCCGACCGTCGCGCACGCCCGACAAAGTCGTTGGAAGGTTGCGTATTGTTCGTACGTTATCGGTGACATCCTCGCCGACGCGGCCGTCACCTCGCGTCGATCCTTGCGCCATCGTGCCGTTGATGTACGTGATCGACAGCGCGAGTCCGTCAATCTTGGGTTCGACCGCGAACGATATGTCGCGCGCGTCTCGCCCCAGCCCCTTTGCCACACGATCGCACCAGGCCCGAAGTTCTTCTTCGTCAAAGACGTTGTCGAGGCTGAGCATCGGTTCGGCGTGGCGCACCTCGCTGAAGACGACCGAACGCGGCGCCCCGACAGTCTGGGTCACCGAAGTCTCACTTCGAAGTTCTGGGTGCGACTCCTCGAGAGACCTGAGTTCGCGAACGAGGGCGTCATAATCCGCGTCAGGGATCAGTGGCGTGTCGTGGACGAAATACGCTTCGTTGTGACGCACGATCTCGTCACGTAATTGACGCGCGCGTTGCGCGGGGGTGCTCACGCTGCGCTGACGATCGCGGCGCCCTCAACGATCGTTGGCTCGTCAACCCGGTAGAACACGACGGACTGCCCTGGCGCCACGGGTCGCGCGGGCGACTCCAGGTCCAGCCACCATCGCCGGTCATGGCGCACCGTGGCCCGCTGCGCGCTTCCGTGAGCGCTCCATTGAGCGAGGACCTTGGTCCCATCGACCAACCGATCGTGCGCGAAACTCACCGATGTCTCGTCGAGATCAATGCAGTCAACGAGAATGTCTTCAAGGCGCCCGACGTCGATGCGCCGCTGGCTGATATCGACGCGCGCAACATAACGTTTCGCGCCGTCGCGACCCGGCAAGACACCGCGACGTTGTCCCACGGTCATGAGCTCGGCGGCGCTGGTCTCACCGAGAACCTCACCAGTGACCTTGTCAACGATCTTGGCCGGCGTGAACTCGATGCGCTGGCCCAGGAACGACTCTCGGCCTTTGGAGGCTTCGATGAAGCAGACATCTTGACTGTCGGGCTTATTCCACGTTCGAAGACCCAGACGCTCCGCTTCGTTGCGTACCGCGTCCTTGTGCATCGCCCCGATCGGCAGCAACAGCATCGAGAGCTGCGCTTCGTTCAAGTAGCCGAGCACATAACTCTGGTCTTTCTTTTCATCGGCACCACGAAGCAGATAGTGGACGCCATCACGCGCCAGAACCTGAGCGTGATGTCCAGTCGCCACCGCGTCAAAACCGAGGCGCTGCGCGCGTTCGAAGAGCAGATCAAATTTGATGTGTCGATTGCATTCGATGCACGGGTTCGGTGAGGCACCCGCCACGTGTGCGGCAACAAAGGGAGCGACAACGTGTCGATCGAATTCTTCGGTGTAATTGAAGATGTGATGATCGATGCCGAGTATCTGGGCAACGCGACGCGCGTCGTCGACGTCGCTCACCGAGCAACAACCTGAGTCCGAAGTACCGCCCCAAAGTTTCAAGGTCGCCCCGACCACCTCGTGACCGGCCTCGATGAGCAGGCCCGCGGCGACCGATGAATCGACGCCGCCACTCATGGCTACTAGGACTTTCACTCGACCAGTCTGCCAGCCGTGGGCCCCAACTAGACCGCTCCCGCCAGACGGTAGACCACAGACGAAAGAATCTCGATGAGAGCATCCACGTCATCTTCGGTGGTTTCAGCGCCCATGGTGAGGCGTAGCGATCCTTTTGCCCGCTCGGGCGCCATGCCCATCGCGGCAAGGACGTGGCTGGAAAGGGCCGCACCGCTCGAACAACTCGATGCGGCCGACGCGCACACGCCGCGCTGGTCGAGCAAGAACAGCAACTCGTCGCTCGCAATGCCTTCGAAGGTCGCGTGCACCGTTCCAGGGACCTTATTGACACCGGGCGCCGTGATGCGACAGCCCGGCAAGAAACTGAGCGCCGCACTGAGCCGGTGCTGGTATTCGCTGATCCGCTCGTTGGTCTTCGTGAGCTCTTCACTGATGAGACGCGTTGCGGCGGCGAGACCCACGCACGCAGCAACGTCCACGGTCCCGCCTCGGTGCCCACGCTCTTGGCCCCCACCGGGAACGAGCGCATCGAGTGGAAAGTCATCGCGCATGATGAGTGCGCCGCTATTGACCGGACCACCAATCTTGTGCGCACATATCGAGACCATGTCGATTGAGCCAGTCACGATCGGCAGAAAGAGCCACGGCGCCGCGGCGACGGCGTCGGTATGGGTGAGCAGCCCCCCGGGGATCGCTTTGGCCATCGCCGAGACTGCATCAAGTGGCTGCGTGACGCCGGTCTCGTTGTTCGCGGTCATCACGCTCACGATCGCTACGTCTTCGTCAAGCGCACGGTCGAGTGAGTCAAGATCGATCACTCCGTCACTGTCAACGTCGACGTAGCGCACACTGACGTTGTCGAAATCCTGCGCCATCAACTCGGCGGCGTCGATGACCGCCTCGTGTTCGATCTTCGAGATGACGATCGCACTCTTGTCGTGGGTGCGTCGATGATGATGAGTTGCACCCGCAATGGCGAGTTGACACGATTCCGTGCCTCCGCCGGTAAAGATCACGCCACCAGGCGCCGCACCGACGAAAGCCGCGACCTCGTCGCGCGCCTCTTCAACCGCACGTCGCGACGCTCGCGAGGCGTGGTGACTCCCCGACGGATTACCAACGACCCCATGGAGCCAGGGCTCCATGGCCGCCGCCACTTCGTCACGCCGAGGCGCCGAGGCCGCGTGGTCGAAGTAGTACTGCGATGTCATGCGACGTAGAAGGACTTCGCGTTAGTGAACTCCCTCACTCCGTTCACACCCAGTTCGCGCCCAATTCCCGAGTTCTTGGTACCGCCAAAGGGAAGCTCGGGCATGGAGACGACGATGGCATTGGCGAAGACCATGCCGACGTCCAGACCCGCGATTGCGGCGTCGATCTCATCCTGGTCGTTCGCCCAGATGGAACCCGAGAGTCCCCACGGCGTGGCGTTGGCGACGGAGATCGCTTCAGCCAAATCCTCAACGACGTGCACCACGGCAACTGGACCGAAGAGTTCCTCACATCCCGCGCGCGAATCGTCGGGCACATTGGTGAGTACCGTCGCGGGATAGAAGTACCCCCGACCCTCGAGCGGTGCGCCGCCGGTTCGAATGACGGCGCCTTGGGCTACCGACGATGCGACTTGGGCACTCAACAAGTCCAATTGCGATTTGCTGACGAGAGGACCGAGGACCGTCGAGGGGTCCATCGGGTCACCCGTCGGCACCTCAGCCATTGCGGCAACGAACTTTTCGAGGAACTCATCGGCTCGGTCCTTCACCACGATGTAGCGCTTGGCCGCGATGCACGCTTGACCGTTGTTCTGTACCCGAGCGGTCACGGCCATCGACACTGTCCGGTCCATATCGGCCGAGGACGCGACGATGAACGGGTCCGATCCGCCCAGTTCGAGCACGCATCTCTTGAGGTTCCTTCCCGCAATCTCGGCGACCGCGCGCCCCGCGCGCTCCGAACCGGTCAAGGTGACGCCCGCGATGCGCGGGTCGCCAATGATGTCAGCGATCTGTTCCACTTCAACGAAGAGATTGGTGAAGACCCCCTTGGGGAATCCGGCGCGTGTGAAGAGGTCCTCTATGTATGCAGCGCTTCCCGGCACGTTCGGCGCGTGCTTCAAGACCGTGACGTTGCCCGCCATCACTGTCGGTGCGGCGCAGCGAATGATCTGCCAGAGTGGGAAATTCCATGGCATGATCGAGAAAATCGCGCCGATGGGTTCGTAACGAACACCACTTCTCGACCCACTGGTCTCGATGTACTCCGTTTCGAGCATGGCCGGTGCGTGCTCGGCGTAGTAGCGCATCGTCATGGCGCATTTCGCGGCCTCGCCCTTGGCGGCGGCGAACGTCTTACCCATCTCGCTCGTCATCAATTGGGCGATGACGGGAATCTCGCCCTCTAAGAGCTCCGCAGCCCGATTCATCAACTCGGCTCGTTCCTTCACGTGAACGCTGCGCCACGACTCGAACGCACTGACTGCGCCGCTCAGTGCGGCGTCAATCTGCGCGGGCGTGTGAGCGGGATATTGAGCGATTACTTCTTCCGTGGTGGGATTAGTGGCAATAAATGGCATGCCACTAGTCTGCCAGCAATTCCAATTGGTCAGTTGGTGGCGGCCCCATTTCAACCCAGAACGTCGGCTTAACAAAGTTCACCACCGACAGGACCAGCCCCAACGCGATCGCGGCACCAAGAGTCACCGGCCGCACGCCCCACGTCGTGGACATGGCCGACTGGATCGTGGCCCCCAAGGGATACAGCAGCGAAAGTGACAACGTGTACAAGGCGAGAATTCGAGAGCGCTCCCCCACGGGTGCGTGGAGCTGCACCGAGGTGTTGAGCCCGGTAAGTGAGCCAACGTAGGCGCCACCGAGCAGCACCAGCGATACCACCGACAGAGCCAAGGTCGGTGCGAGGGCGTAGAGACCTTCAGCGAGCGCGAGCGCGTAGAGCGACATACGAAGCACGAACAATCTCGAAGTGCGCCGAGCGAGCGACGGCAACGTAAGTGCCGCGAGCACCGCGCCGACCCCCTGGGCCGCGACGAGCCACGCTGTACCGACCTTGCCCGAGTGCAGCGTGTGGACCGCCATCGCGGGGACCAAGGTTATGAACGGACTGACGATGAGCGCCACGGTGCCGACGCCGAGGATCGGATTGCGACATCCCCGCACCTTCCAGGCCGTCTTCGCACCGACCACCGTCTCACTCCACACACGAATCTTGGTCGTGACCTTCTCGCGAGGCGGACTCTTCACGAAGGAGAAGATCACGACCACGAAGATGAAGGATGCCGCGTTGAGCGCGAAGCACCACCCCGTCGAGCCGAGACCTAGGGCAACACCCGCAAGTGCGGGACCGATGATCCGGCCGAGATTGAACTGGGCGGAAGACAGCGACACGGCGGCCAAGACCTCGTCATGGTCCACGAGGTCACGTAGCAATGACTGCCACGCCGCCCATGATGACGATCCACAGAGCCCTTCAACGATTGCGAGATAACACGCGAGTTGCAGACTCAAGTGGTTCGTCAATTCCGCGATCGCCAGCGCGCTCGCGCTGAGTGCCATCACGGCATTGTTCGCTTGAATCCATCGTTGGCGATTGAGGCGTTCCGACATCACACCACCCACCGGTGAGCCAATGAGTGCCGGCAACCACGCGGCCACCGTCAAGAGACCGAGCCAAATGTTGTTATGGGTCTTTGTCGTGATGTAGACGCCGAGCGCCACTGCCTGCATCCAGGTGCCAGTCGATGAGACGAACGACGACGTGAGCGCTAGCGCGAAACTCCGATGTCTAAGCGGAGCGAAAGATGCGGAGGCCACTCGACAACGCTAACGCCCTCGATAAGGGTAACAACCGCGACGTCTGAGAAAGAGACCCGACTATTCTTCTTCGTCGCGGCGCTTCTTGCGCGGGCGAAGTGCGAACCACCATACCGAGACGATCGTCGCGATCGCCCCGAGCACCCCAATGGTTGATTTGACGCCTTTGCCCTTTGATTCGTCTGCCATGACTCCATCGTAACGACGAAAATGCCGGGGGCAACGGGCCCCCGGCATTCGCGACTCAGTGAGACGAGCCTCACACCTGTTGGTGAGCCTCCACCGCAAGCTCGAGGACGATCTTGTTGCCCACGACGAGGCTGCCGTTCTCGAGCGCGCCGTCGAAATTGACGTTGAAATCGCGACGATCGATCTCCGCCGTCGCCTCGAAACCAACGACTGAGGCCCCAGGCGTCATGCTCGGTCCGGTGCCCAAGTACTCAAGGTCAAAAGTGACCGACTTGGTGACGCCCTTGATCGTGAGGTCGGCAACGAGTTCGTACTTGTCGCCACCCTTAGGGGTAATCTTCGTGGACTTGAGGTTCAGCGTTGGGTAGGTCTGCTCCTCAAGGAAGTCACCACTCTTGATGTGTCCATCACGCATTTCGTTGTTGGTCGTAACGCTGGCGGCCTGAGCGGTCGCCTCGACTGACGAGTTCTCCAGGCTGTCGCCAATGGTGATGACGCCAGAGAACTCATTGAAGCGTCCGCGAACCTTGGCGGCGACGAGGTGTCGTGCCACGAAACCAACGGTTGAGTGGACCACGTCGATGTTGTATACGCCAGCGGGGGGAAGGGTGCTCATGTTAAATCTCCTATGTATTAGTCACTGCTTGTGTTTCTTCATTATACTCGTATATGCAATAACTTGTCAAGCAGTAATTGCATCACTAAGTAGATGCTATACTGGTTGACGTGTCGATAGATCCGCAAATATGTCCAACAGGTGATGAACGCGTGGTTCTCTTTGGTCTATTGCTTGAGACGAACGCTCGTCTATCAAAGAGCCTTGGCGTCGCGCTAGAAGACCAGTGTGGACTTCCTCTGGCGTGGTTCGAGGTTCTCCTCCAACTGCGCAAGTCCCCTGATGGTCGTCTGAAGATGGCCCAGGTAGCCGACGCCATCGTTCATTCGACGGGTGGCACCACGCGACTCATTGATCGCCTGGAAGACGCGGGCCTGGTTGAACGCCAGTTGTGCCCGAGCGACCGACGAGCGATCCACGTCGCCATCACGGACCTCGGCAATCAAAAACTCGACGAGGCGCTATCGGTGCACCTCGAGTACCTCCAAGACACCCTCGTCTCACGATTAAGCGAGAGCGAGCGAGCGAGCCTCACGACTCTGCTCTCCAAGTTGAACACGACCCGCTAGACCCGCGCCACCCACGCCCTGGCGTCGCGCCCGTCGTCGAGCTCGAGAGCGGTACCGTCGCCGAGACCCCGACCGACGATGACCTCGCTCGCGAGCACTTCGCTGGCCAAGGTCGCGAACCCGTCACTCAAGTCCTCAATGCCGGTGACGTGCAAGATGATCCGGTCCGACACGTCGAACCCGGAGTTCTTTCTCAGGTCTTGCACTTGGCGCACCACATCACGCAGGTACCCGCGTCGAAGGAGATCATCGTTGAGTGTGAGGTCCAGCGCAATGACTTCCCCCCCATCCCTCGAGACCGCAAACCCTCCCTGGCTCTTCACTCGAAGTTCCAGGTCTTCGCCCGAGAGCTCGAAAGTTCCCGTCGACAGCGTGACCTTGATCGCCCCACCCGCCTCGAGTGTGGCGGCGCTCGCCACCGAATCAAGCTTTGAAAGCGCAGGCTTGAGTTCCTTCACCGCCTCGCCCAGGCGCGGGCCCACCATTCGAAAATTCGGCACGAGCTCAAAGGTCAAGACATCTGCGAGCTCTGACCCATACTCCAAGACGTCGACGTTCAGTTCATCCTCCACGACTCCCGCGGGTGGCATCGGTGCGCCCGGTGGAAGAAACACCAGCGCGCGTGCGAGAGGCTGACGTACTTTGATGCCGGCCTCCGCGCGCGCGGCGCGCCCCAGTGAGGTGAGCCCGCGCGCCACGTCCATCGAAGCCTCAAGGGAAACATTGCGACGCTCCAAGCGCGCGACCGGCCAATCAACGAGGTGCACCGAAGCTTGCTCATCGACGTCAAAGAGTTCTCGGTACAACCGCTCCGAGATGAAGGGACAGAATGGCGCAAGCAGCAGCGTCACGCGCTGGAGCACGTCGAGCAACGTGGCCTGGGCGGCTAGCGAATCTGAACGTGGCGCGGTGGGATCGGTGCGCCAGAATCGACGACGACTACGACGCACGTACCAATTGGAGAGGTCATCGATCAACGACGACAAGGCGTCCGTGCCGCCAAGCGGTTCGTAGCCGTCGAGCGCGGTCGTGACCTCGACCGTCACGCCTTCAAGGCGTGACAAGATCCACTGGTCGATCGCGCTGCGCTCGTGGACTTCAGGGATCTCGGGATCATCGGGGTCGAAGTTGTTGAGCGATGCGTAGGTCGTAAAGAAGCTGAACGTGTTCCACAACGTGGCGAGCGTCTCTCGCAGTGAGGTATCGATCGCGTTCAAGCTGGCCCGCGTCGACGTCCACGGAGAACCTTGCGAGAACATCCACCAACGAAGCGGGTCAGCGCCGCGCGTATTGAGGACTTCCCACGGGTCGATCACATTGCCGACGGACTTGCTCATCTTCTTGCCGTTCTCATCCACAATGTGGCCGAGACACAGAACATGCTCGTAGGGCTTCTCACCGAAGACCAGGGTATTTACTGCCAAGAGCGAATAGAACCACCCCCTCGTCTGGTCAATCGCCTCGGCCACCAGTTGCGCCGGGAACTGCATGGCTCGCTCGCTGCCCTCGACGTGGGGGTAGCCCACTTGAGCAGCGGGCATCGCGCCAGAGTCGAACCATGCGTCGATAACCGGCTCCACGCGGCGCGCCTCGCCGCCACAGGTCCCACAGGCGAACGTCACGTCATCAATCGCCGGACGGTGAGGGTCGAGGTCGCTCAGATCACGGCCAGTGAGACCGGACAGCTCAGCGCGCGAACCAATGCACGTGAGATGACCGTCGTCACAGCGCCAAATGGGTAGCGGCGTGCCCCAGAACCGGTCACGCGACAGCGCCCAGTCCACGTTGTTCGATAGCCACTCACCGAATCGTCCGTCGCGGATGTGGCCTGGGTGCCAGTCGATAGTGGCATTCTCGTCGAGCATCTTCTGCTTGAACTGGCTCGTCGCAATGTACCAACTGGGCTTTCCCCAATAGATGAGCACTGTGCCGCAGCGCCAGCAGTGCGGGAGCGAGTGTTGGTAGTCGTGGCGTCGAAGCAAGATTCCACGGCGCTCAAGTTCATCATTGATAGCGGCGTTTGCGTTACGAACGCCTTGCCCTTCCAACCATTTGACGGCGTCGGTGAAACAGCCGTCGGCGCCGACCGGATTCAGTGTCGGCAGAGAATTCTCACGGGCGACTTGGCGGTCAATCTCGCCGAAGGCCGGTGACTGATGCACCAGACCAGTGCCGTCATCGGTCGTCACGTACTGCGCCGCGACGACAAAACAGGCATCGACGCCGTCGGGGAACGCCACGTCATCGAACGGTCGCTCGTAGTGCACTCCGACCAGGTCGCGCCCGAGCAACGTCGCGCTCACCACCGCATCCTCACCAAAGACGTCCTCGACCAACGACGCCGCCACCACTCGACCATCGACCACTGCGTAGGTAACGTCCGGATTGACCGCAATGGCGACGTTGGACAAGAGTGTCCAGGGCGTCGTTGTCCACACCGTCAAATGCGTGGCGCCGTGCAATCCGCCGTGTTCGTGCGCGTCAGTGATGCGCAGTTGTATGTAACAGCTCTCATCAACTTCATCGGTGTAGACGCCGGGCTGGCCGAGTTCGTGACTCGACAGCGCCGTACCGCAACGCGGACAGTAGGGCACGACCTTGAGGTCTTCGTACAACAGGCCTCGTTCGAACAACTGTTGCAGTTGCCACCACACCGACTCGACGTACGAAGGGTGATACGTGTAATAAGCGTGCTCGATGTCCGTCCAATAGCCGATCCGCTCGGTGAGCTTCTCGAATTCCCCGACGTAGGTCATGACCGACTCGCGACAGAGCCTCGTGAACTCCTCGATGCCGATCTGTTCTTCGATCGCTTTCTTTCCAGAGATGCCGAGCTGCTTCTCGACCTGCACTTCAACGGGGAGTCCGTGCGTATCCCATCCGGCACGGCGCGCCACAAAATGTCCTTGCATGGTCTGGTAGCGACAGAAGAGATCCTTGTAGACGCGAGCCCACACGTGATGAAGCCCCGGCATGCCGTTCGCGGTAGGAGGCCCTTCGTAGAAGACCCACGGCGTCGCGCCCTCACGTTCCTTCATCGAACGAGCAAAGACGTCGTTCGTCTTCCACCGGGTGAGTTCAGCTTCCTCGATGGTCACAAAATCAAGTTCGGCACTTACGGGGCGAAACACGGTTCTCCTTCAATGAGTGAGTCCATCGTACTGAACATGTGGTTGCCTCAGGCCTGGCCCCTACGCTGCTGAGGTGCCAGATATTGATATTCACGAAGAATCAATCGCTTCACCCGGAGCGCTCAGCGTTGTACTCGCCGCTACTGACGAACTCAACCGGCGCTACGGATCGGTCGAGGACGACATGGCAACACACCTTGATGAGCTCAGCCCCCCACTCGGTTGCTACCTCGTCGCGCGCTCGAATGGGCACCTCGCCGGTGGTGTGGGGCTTCGTGCGATCGGTCGGCCTGAGCTTGAAGCGGGCGAGGTCAAACGCCTCTGGGTGCGACCCGACCTTCGTCGCGGCGGCGTCGCCAACCTCTTGATGAACGCGCTCGAAGCGAGGGCTCGGGAACTTGGATTTCGCGTGCTCTTCCTCGAGACCGGCGACGAGCAACCTGAAGCGCTTCGTTTCTATCCGAAGCACGGGTGGCAACGCATCGAGGACTTTCCCGACGGAGCGTTCACCCACCATTCAGCAACTCGATTTACGAAGCACCTCTGATCACGCTTCGAACTGCGCGTCGAGCCACCGCACGTCTAAGTCTTCGAGTGATGTCAAGAGCAGGTCAGCCAGTACAAAGGCGGGCTGGGCGAGGTCCTCTGGTACCGGTACCGCAACAACGGTCATGCGCCCGGCCTTCGCAGCGAGCACGCCGGCCGCCGAATCCTCAAAGACGAGACAACGTCGCGGATCGACACCGAGCGAGGCGGCCGCGCTCAGAAAGACGCCGGGATGTGGTTTACCGTACGGCTCGAATTCTGCTGAGTGCACGGTCGCGAAACGTGACGCCAAGGCGAAGTGATCGAGGCAGCGTTTGATCAACGACGCGGGGGTGGAACTCGCCAAGGCGATGGGGCCGCGCGCGCTCGCCAAGTCCAAGGCGTGAAGTGCACCGGGTAGCAACCGTCCTTCACTCTCGACGAGACTGCCGACGCGGTGCAGGAGCTCTCGAACGACTTCCTCGCGGCTCGGCGTCGACCAGGGGTAGCGGCTATACCAGTAGTCGACCACTTCGGCGACAAACATTCCCTTGGTCGTTCGATCCTGTTCCTGCGTGAGTGGAACACCAAGTGCGCCAAAGATCTCCACTTCCGCTTTGTGCCAGAGGATCTCTGAATCGATCAAGAGGCCGTCCATGTCAAACAATGTCGCTTCGAGTGTCACCTGACAACTCTGACACACCGCCCACTACCCTTGACGCGTGACGCCACCACGCTTGATGCTCGCACCCGACGTCGACGCGGTGCTCGAGCGCGCGCATCGTCAGATCGCGAGTGACGCGGCGAGCAACCCATTGATCAATCCGACCTTCGACGTGGACGCCCTGCGCAACGCCCTGCTCGGTTCACCCGAACCAACCTGGGTCTTCGAGCGTGATGGTGAAATCACCGCGCACTTGTATGCGGCACTTCTCCAAGGCGGCGGCGAACTCGCCGCATGGACGGGACCCGACGGCAGTTCCGCTGACGACAACGGCGACCTTACAACGCTCGTCGAATTCGCTTCAACCCATTGGCGAGATCGAGGTGCACGACACCATTTCGTATGGTGCTCCGCGACGCACGAGCACGTCACGCGCTGGAGAGACATGGGCTATACAGCTTTTTCCACACGTGGGGCACTCGTACTGTCACGCGAACGTGCTCGAGGGCGTCGAAACGAGTACGTCGTGCGTCGAGCAGAGCGAAGGGATCTCCCCGTCGCCTACGACCTCGACGAGCAACTGGACCGGGCGCAGGGCGACGCCCCCGAGCGTCGAACGCCGAGCGAGCGAAGAGCGATTCGACGTGACTTGCGCGATACGCTTTTGGACCCCGATAACAACCACCTCGTCCTCGAGATCGAAGGGCGCGTCGTCGCCCAGTGCGTCACCTTTCGCGCTCCAGCGCGGCGAGGTTCGTACCCGAACACCGTCTTTCTTAGCGAGGTTGCCGTCGACCACGACTTTCGACGTCGAGGTGTCGCGAGACAACTCGTTGATCACGCCCTCTCACTCGCGCGCGACGACGGCTTCGAGTTCTGTGAAACCCAGTGGCGACTGTCAAACCGTGAAGCCGCTCTCTTCTGGTCTGCCTACGGATTCACTGCGACGTACCAACGACTCCAGCGCGCCCTCTGATCAGCTCAGCGCAGCCTCGATGGCGGCGACGAGGATAGGGTCCTCTGGCTCGACCTGAGGAGCAAATCGACGAATCGATCCGTCCGGGCTGATCAAGAACTTCTCGAAGTTCCAGCGGATCTCACCGGTGTGACCTTCGGCGTCGGCCGACTTGGTCAGCTCGGCATAAATAGGGTGTTGGTTCTCGCCGTTGACATCGATCTTTTCAAAGAGGGGGAACGTGACGCCGTAGGTTGTCGAACAGAAGGTTTGAATCTCCTCGGCGGTGCCGGGTTCTTGACCCATGAACTGATTGCACGGAAAACCCACCACGGTGAAGCCACGTGCGGCGTAGTTCTTCTGCAATTTCTCGAGGCCTTCATACTGTGGCGTCAGCCCGCACTTGGACGCGACGTTGACGATCAGCACCGGATTCTGGGCGTACGCGGCGAGGGAACTCTCCTCACCGCTGAGGGTCTTTACTGGGATATCGAAGATAGTCATGCCCCGACCCTAACGGTGTCGGCGAGCGATTACCACACGTAGTCTGTTGGGCATGCGCGCAGCGATCATCATCGGCACCGAGCTCGACGTCGTCGAGCGCCCCACGCCCAATCCTGGCCCGAAAGATGTCGTGGTCGCGGTGCGTGCTGCAGGTATCAACGCGGCTGACCTCCTTCAACGACAAGGCTTTTACCCCGCGCCCGCGGGGTGGCCCGCGGATATACCGGGTATCGAGATGGCCGGGGTCGTGAGTGACGTCGGTAGTGAAGTCCACCTGCCGTTGCTCGGGCGACGAGTGTGCGCCATCGTGGGCGGCGGTGGCCACGCCACGCATTGCGTCGTACCGAGTGAACATCTCATCTACGTGCCCGACAACGTCTCGTGGCCCGAGGCCGGCGGATTCGCCGAGACCTTCACCACCGCCCACGACGCCCTCGTCACCCAAGGGCGTCTTCAGGCGGACGAGCGCGTGCTGATCTCTGGCGCCAACGGTGGCGTTGGGACCGCGGCCATACAGATCGCGCACGCCATTGGCTCGCACGTCATCGCCGTGACGCGCACCTCAGAGCACCACGAGCAACTCCGCTCCCTCGGGGCTGACGAGACGGTGACCCTCGACGAAGTCACGTCCCTGGCACCCGTGAACGTCGTGCTCGAACTTGTGGGAGCGGCGCATCTCTCACGGGCCCAAGAAGTGCTCGCGCCACGCGCGCGCATCGTCGTCATTGGCGTGGGGGGCGGGAACACCGTGAGCCTCGACCTCTTGAGGGTCATGTCGCTTCGCGCGTCGCTTACGGGATCGACGCTGCGAGCGCGCTCACGAGAAGAGAAGACCGAAGTCATCCAACGGGTCAACGAGTGGTTGGTACCTCGCTGGGCTGATGGCGAACTGCAGGTCCCGCTCGCCAAGACCTTCGATCTCGACGACATCAATGACGGCTACGAGTACTTCTCCTCACCCGGCAAACTGGGAAAAGTCGTCGTACTCAACGATCAATGACCAACTCCTCCTTACGACCGTGATCTCGTCGTGCCCTCGTCCCCACCCTTCGCGCTGCGACCCGGCACTGCCCAATTATCAAGCGATCATTGATGCCCACGAACGCGCCGTCGCCCGAGGCGAGAGCACGTATCGCGATCCGACCACGGGTCTGTGGGTGCTCACGGTGGCGGTGCACCTTGCTCGCGGCACGTGCTGTGACAGCGGATGTCGGCACTGCCCCTTCGTCAACGACTCGCCCACCTAGTGCGCGAACGCCACCTCGTCGTGTTGTCCGAGGTGATGACGGTCGATATTGACCAAGAGAAAGAAATGTAGGGCCGCCAGCAGGAGCATCAACGAACCGAAACGGAACGCGAGGTCGTACCCGTGCACGTTGGCCTCGACGTGCAGGCGCACGTTGGCGGACGCTGACCTTGTGCGCGCGGCCGCGAGCAAGAATGAACTCGCTCCAGACACCACGATCGTGTTCTGGATCGCCGTCCCGAACGACCCGCCGATCTGTTGGGCAGTGTTAAGGACAGCGGACGCCGCACCCGTGTCCTCGGCGTGCACGTTAAAGAGCGCGGTCGACGACACCGAGACAAAGGCCATACCGAGACCGAGACTCGCGAGCACCATCTCGGGCATAACGTGTGCGAGATAGCTGCTCATTGGGCTCATGAACGACAAGAGGAACAACCCAACCGCGCCCATCGTGCATCCGAGTGTCGCAAGGAGCCGCGGACCGACTCGAGGCAGCAGTTGACTTGAGACGACCGCCGACAAGATAATGCCCACTGAAAACGGCATGAAGAGCATGCCGGTCTTCACCGCGGAGTACCCGTGCACGTCTTGGAAGTAGAAGGTCATGAAGAGAAACATCCCAAAGAGTCCGAGACCAACGAAGACTTGTGAGAGGTACGCGCCCGCCCTCACCCGATCGGTGATCAGGCGAAGTGGGAGGAGTGGAGACTTGACCCTCGCCTCGATGAGGAAGAATACGGCGAGCAACGCTCCCCCCAGCGCCATGAAGGGCCACGCCCCGGTCGAGCCCCAACCGTCCGTCGCGGCCTTGGAGACGCCATAGACAATGCTCACCATGCCCGCAGTGGCGCTCAGTGCCCCGGGGACGTCATAGTGCGGGTGCCCTTGCACCTTTGATTCCTTGATGTTCGGAACGGCGAGCGAGAACGCGATGATCGCCATGGGCGTATTGACGAGCAGGCACCACCGCCACGAGAAGTATTGCGTAAGGAGTCCGCCAGCGATCAAGCCAATGGCGGCACCCAACCCCGACAACGCTCCGTAGACTCCGAACGCCTTGGCGCGTTCCTTCGAATCGGTGAACGTCACCGAGATCAGCGACAGCGCTGCGGGAGCGAGCAACGCGCCAAAGACGCCCTGCAGCGCACGTGCGCCGAACAACATCTGCTGATTTTGCGAGAACCCGCCGAGCAGTGATGCACCCGCGAAGCCAACGAGTCCGATGAGGAAAGCCTTCTTGCGACCGAGGTAGTCACCGACACGCCCACCGAGCAACAAGAACCCGCCAAAGGTCAGGGTGTATGCCGTGACCGCCCATTGGTAATTCTTCTGAGAGATCGCCAGACCGCCCAAAGCTTTTGGAAGCGCCGCGTGCGGCAGCGCGATGTTCACAATCGAGGCGTCAAGCACAACCATTAATTGCGCAATGGCGATGACGAACAGCGCGAACCAACGTCGCGGGTCTGGCACCTCGGCATGCACCACGTTGTTGATCGAATTGCTGGACACCAGACCCCCCACGCAGCCTTCGATGCCGCACGTTACAGGGGACCACTCCCCAGCGAGGCGGCAACTACGATTTGCGCACCTTACAGGAAGTTTCGAAGGGGCGTGTACTGGATCCCGAGCGAATCCGCCACCGGTCCGTACGTCACCGAACCGTCCACAACGTTGACGCCCTCGGCCAGGGCATCGTCGGCCAGTACCGCTTCACGCCAGCCGTGACGCGCCAACTCCATGACGTAGGGAAGCGTGGCGTTAGCCAAGGCGTACGTCGAGGTGTGCGGCACCGCACCGGGCATGTTCGCAACGCAGTAGAAGACCGAATTGTGGACGTTGAACGTGGGCTCGGAATGTGTTGTGGGCCGAGTGTCTTCGAAGCAGCCGCCCTGGTCGACCGAGATGTCGACGAGCACTGAACCGGGCCGCATTCGCGACACCAGATCGTTCGACACCAGCTTGGGCGCCTTGGCGCCGACGACCAGCACCGCGCCGATCACAATGTCGGCGTCGAGACACGCCTCTTCGAGTGTCAGGGTTGAAGAGGCGATCGTCTGGACACGACCATCGAAATGAATATCCACTTGACGAAGGCGGTCAAGGTTTCGATCGAGGATCTTCACGTTTGCGTGCAATCCCGCGGCCATCGATGCCGCGGCCAGTCCGGCGACACCGGCACCGATCACCACGACGTTGGCCGGGTGCACACCGGGAACCCCGCTGATGAGGGTGCCGCGGCCACCACCCGGTCGCATCAAATGATGCGCGCCCATCATCGGCGCCATTCGTCCCGCGACTTCGCTCATCGGAGTGAGCAGCGGGAGCGAGTTGTCTCGAAGTCGCACGGTCTCGTAGGCAATCGCCACGTTGTTGGCCTTTACGAGTGCGTCAGTGCACTCCTTGGAAGCCGCGAGGTGCAAGTAGGTGAAGAGGACCTGGTTCTTGCGCGCCGAGAGTCGGTGGTGCTCATCAGCGATCGGCTCTTTGACCTTGAGGACGAGCTCGCTCGACGACCACACATCGTCGACGTCATCGACAATGGTGGCGCCATTGGCGACGTAGTCCGCGTCGCTGATCGAGGAGCCCACGCCGGCACCGCGTTCGATGAGGACCTTGTGGCCGGCACTCGCCAATTCACGCACGCCCGCGGGGGTGAGTGCAACCCGATTCTCGTCCTTCTTGATTTCCTTCGGAACTCCGATGATCATCGATGATCATCCTTTCAAATAGTGGTCTTTAACAACGGTACTCATCTGACCCGTGACAAAAGAGCGCGAGGGATCCCCCGTCATCTGGTCAGGAGATCTGGCTCAGAATTCGATGTTGTGCATGACGTGCTTGATGCGCGTGTAGTCCTCGAATCCGTAGACCGAGAGGTCCTTGCCGTACCCCGAGTGCTTGAAACCACCGTGGGGCATCTCGGCCACCATCGGGATGTGCGTATTCACCCAGACACACCCGAAGTCGAGGTCGCGAGTGAAGCGCATGGCACGGCTGTGGTCCGTTGTCCACACCGATGACGCCAGTCCGTACTCGACACCATTAGCCCACTCGAGCGCCTGCGCGTCGTCGTTGAACTTCTGGACGGTGATCACCGGACCAAAGATCTCGTTTTGGATCATCTCGTCGTCTTGATGCAGGTCGGCGACGATGGTGGGCGAGATGAAGTAACCGGCGTCACCCACCCGTTCGCCTCCGGCCGCGAAGCTCGCGTGCGTCGGCTTTCGTCCAAGGAGCCCCGTGACCCGGTTGAACTGGTTGACATTGTTCACCGGACCAAAGAGTGCCTCGTCGCTGTCGGGGGCGCCGATCACGGTGTTCTTCGCCTGTTCGGCGAGTGCGTCAACGAAGTCCCCGTAGACATTGGCGCCCACGAGCACTCTCGTCGCTGCGGTGCAGTCCTGACCCGCGTTGAAGAAGCCTGCGATTGCAATGCCCTCGGTGGCGGTTGCGATGTCGACGTCATCGAACACGATGACCGGCGCCTTTCCACCCAACTCGAGGTGCACGCGCTTCAAGGTCGACGACGCGGACGCGGCAACCTCCATACCCGCACGAACCGAACCCGTCACTGACACCATGGCCGGCGTCGGATGCTCAACGAGCGCGCGACCCGTGTCGCGGTCGCCACAGACAACGTTAAAGACACCCGCGGGAAGGACTTCAGCCATCAGCTCGGCCATCAACAGCGTTGACATCGGCGTCGAGTCACCGGGCTTTAGAACCATTGTGTTGCCGGCCGCCAATGCCGGGGCCCACTTCCACACCGCCATCATCATCGGGTAGTTCCACGGCGTGACGGCGCCACACACACCCACCGGCTCGCGACGGACGTAGCTCGTCATTCCTTCCATGTACTCAGTTGCTCCGCGACCCTCAAGCAGGCGCGCCGCGCCCGCGAAGAAGCGGATTTGGTCGATCATGGGAGGAATCTCTTCGCTCATGGTCACCGCAATGATCTTGCCGCAGTTCTCGGCTTCGACCGCAACGAGTTCTTCAGCACGCGATTCGAGAATGTCAGCGATCTTTAACAACGCGAGGCTGCGCTGCGAAGGTGTCGTGCGCTTCCACGATTGAAACGCCTTGGCGGCGACTTGCACGGCAGCGTCGATGTCCGAAGCGTCCGAGACCGGCATCTCAGCCATTGGTTGGCCGGTGCCGGGATTGATGAGCTCGACGTACTTCCCACTCTTTGGTGCGACTGACTCGCCCCCGATGAAATTAGACAAACGACGCATGATCTTCCTCCAAGCCCCGGCGACCGTACGCCCACGCTCTCAGCCACTCTGCCAGAGATTCCATAGGGCTCGCAAGCCAATAATAAGAAAAAGAGCATAGATTTAACAATTCACGACGCATTCAGTCGCTCTGAGCCCCTATACTGTCTCTATCCGCAGCCACGGAGCCTTTTGGCCACCGGGCGGGGAGCAACCAATGCCAGGAACCAAACCTCAAAGTCAGAACTCGAAGAACGCAGAGCGTTCGAATCTCGAGTTGCTTTCGGCTCCGAACGCGCTTGACGATATTGATCGTCAGATCATCGGAGTCCTGCAGCGTGACGGCCGACGTCCGTACGGGGCGATTGCCGAGGTGGTTGGGCTGTCCGAGGCCGGAGTCCGACGTCGCGTGCAGCGACTTCGCGATTCAGGCGTCATGCAGATAGTCGCCATCACCGACCCGCTGCAACTGGGTTATGGTCGCGAAGCTCTTGTCGGCATCCGCGTGCACGGCGACGTGCGCCTGGTGGCCGACAAAGTGGCCGCGATCGATGAGGCGAACTACGTCGTCATGACTGCAGGGAGTTTCGACATCATTGCCGAACTCATTGCCGTAGACGACAACGCACTCGTGCACCTCTTGAATGACTCGATCAGGAGTATTCCAGGGGTGACCGAAGTCGAAACATTTGTATATCTGAAACTCTCAAAACAAACCTATGCATGGGGGACGAAATGACGCTTCACGAAATTTATACCGACGGAATTGCCGTCGGCGATAGCACATCACCGAGCCATAGTTACTCTGAACGCGCCCGGCGCCACTTGTGGCTCCAGATGTCGAGGATGGGTGCCTATGACGAGGGTAACGAGATTCCGATCATGGTGCGCGGTGAGGGCACCCGGGTCTATGACGCCAACGGCAAGGAGTACTTCGACGGGCTCTCGGGTCTGTTCACGAACGCCCTCGGGCACGGTCGTGGCGAGATAGCCGACGCGGTCGCAGAGCAGATGAAGACGCTGGCGTTCTTCCCGCTGTGGACCTACGCACACCCCAAGGCGATCGAGCTCGCCGAAAAGTTGGCAAGCTTGGCCCCGGGCGATCTCAATCGCGTCTTCTTCACCACCGGCGGAGCAGAGGCGAATGAGAGCGCGTGGAAATTGGCTCGCCAGTACCACAAGATGCGCGGTGACACCGATCGCTACAAGGTCATCAGCCGCGACGTCGCCTACCACGGTACGACCCTCGGCGCGCTGACGATCACGTCGCTCGACGGGTACCGTGAACCATTCGAACCGTTGGTGCCTGGCGCGGTGAAGGTCCCCGCTGTCAACTTCTATCGTGCCGAGCAGCACGCAGACGACTTTGAAGCCTTTGGTCTGTGGTCGGCGCACCAGATCGAAGAAGCAATCCTTCGAGAAGGTCCCGAGACCGTGGCCGCAGTGTTCCTAGAGCCAGTGCAAAACGCGGGTGGATGTTTCACCCCTCCTCCGGGATATTGGCAGGAAGTTCGTTCGATCTGTGACCGCTACGGGGTGCTGCTCGTGTCTGACGAGGTCATCTGCGCGTTCGGTCGACTCGGCACCTGGTTCGGTGGTCAAAAGTACGACTACGTGCCCGACATCGTGTGCGTAGCCAAGGGCATCACCGCCGGCTACCTGCCGCTGGGTGCGATGATCGTCTCTGACCGCATCGCCGAGCCCTTCCAACACGGTGACAGCTCGTTCATCCACGGCTTCACCTGGTCGGGACACCCCGCCTCGTGTGCGGCTGCGCTCGCCAGTATCAAGATCATCGAAGAAGAGCACGTGCTCGAAAACGTGCTCGCGAACCAGGACTATTTCCGCGACAGCCTCTTGGCTTTGAAGGACATCCCCATCGTGGGCGACGTGCGAGGCACCGGATACTTCTGGGGCATCGAAATCGTGAAGAACCAGGTCACCAAAGAGACGTGGGCCGGCCAAGACGCTGAGCGCGTTCTTCGCGGGTACATCTCACCCGAAATGTTCCGCCGTGGTCTGATCTGTCGATCCGATGACCGAGGTGACCCCGTTGTCCAATTGGCACCACCGCTGATATCGACCCGCGAGGACATTGACCTCATGGTCGGCATCCTTCGAGAGGTGTTCACCGGGGCGACCAAGTTCATCGCCTAATGCAACCGCCACGATCACTCTGGTGGTCGACGCTCGACAATCCAGTCACCCCGCGCAGGCCGCTGCGCGGGGACCTGGACGTCGACGTCGCGATCATCGGTGGCGGGTTCACCGGACTATGGACGGCGCGCGAGCTCAAGCGACGCGACCCCTCACTTCAAATTGTCGTCCTCGAGAAGTCAGTGTGTGGATTCGGCGCGTCGGGACGTAACGGTGGATGGGCTTCAGCCCTCTATCCCCTTGGCGACACCGCGGTCATCAACCATTTCGGCATGGACGACTTCGTGCACCAACGAAGCATGCTCCAACGAGCCGTCCCCGCACTGGGTGACGCCACTCGTGAAGACAAGATCGACGCGCACTTCTACCAAGGTGGCACCCTCACCTTTGCGCGTAGTGAGATACAGGTCGAGCGTCTCCAACACGAGGTCCATGAGTCGCGCGAGCGCGGCTTGGACGACGAGGACCTGCGTTGGCTCGACGTCGGCGATCTCTACGAGCGCGGCTACGTAAACGGTGCGCACGGCGCAACCTATTCACCGCACTGCGCGCGGATACATCCAGCCCGATTGGTACGAGGATTAGCCGAGGCCAACGAACGCCTCGGTGTCCAGATCTTCGAAGACAGTGCCGTCACTCGGATCATGCCCGGCCGGCGCGGCGCCAGACCTCGCGTTGTCACCATAGGCGGGAGCGTTCGCGCCGACTACGTCGTTCGCGCCACCGAGGGGTTCACGCCCACGCTGGCGCGTCAGCGACGAGCGATCGCGCCGATCTACTCCTTGATGATCGCCACCGAACCACTTTCACAACAATTCTGGGACGACGCTGGCTTCCAGCACTATGAGACATTCGCCGACGATCGTCACCTCATCATCTACGGACAACGCACCCATGACAATCGCATTGCCTTTGGCGGACGGGGCTCGCCGTATCACTTTGGTTCCACCGTGGAAGAGCGCTTCGATCGAAATGAGAAAGTGTTCTCGGTGCTGGAGAGCACTCTGCGTGAACTTTTCCCGTCGCTGGACGGTGCCATCACCCATCAGTGGGGTGGGCCACTCGGGATGCCTCGCGATCTCTCGCCGTCGGTGCTCGTTGACCACGAAAGCGGCATGGCGAGTGCGGGAGGCTACACGGGCGACGGCGTGATCTTGAGTCGAGTCTGCGCACAGGCTCTCGCCGACCTGATCACCAAACCTGACGAGGAGAGCGAGTTCACGAGACTCACTTTCGTCCAACACGCGAGCAAACCGTGGGAGCCTGAACCATTGCGCTGGATGGGCATCAACGTCGGTTTAGGCCTCGCGACTTGGGCTGACCACACGGAGAAGCGTCGTGGCACCACCAGTCGGGCCAGTCATCTCCTCGATCGACTCTTCAACCAGTTCCCGCCCTAACGAAGGATATTGACGGCCCGCGCCGCAACCACGGCGATGGTGACGAGCGACACGATCGACTCCGACGCGAACAGCGCCTTCGCACGTAGCGACAACGGCATGGCGTCAGCGGGAGCAAAGCTGGTGCCGTTCGCGAACGACGTATAGAGATAATCAAAGAACCTGGGTCGCCAGTTGGGCGCCGCGAGTTGGGGATTCTCCATTTGGGGGAACTGCAGGTCGGGCAGCAACGTATCAACACCAGCCCGTAGATGCGGGCCACCTCGATCCATTTCCCAGAACCAGAGGCCGTAGACAATAACGTTCGTGAGCCACACGGCGACCGCGGAGTAGATCAGGCTGCGGCCTTGAGAGACATTGGCGTTCAAGAGGTGGTGGACGAGCAGCGCCATGGACGTAACGTTGGCCACCGTTATGACGCCGATCAGGAATATTGTCAACCGTCGCACCCACTGTGATTCATTGGGGTGACGATGCTTGGTCGCCGAAAGCGGCACGAGCGGCAGCGCGATGAGCACCGGCAATATCCAGCGAGGACCCACCACCAACCTGTTCGGGAGTACGACGTACAACAACACGCACACCACCAGCGCGAGTGACGCTGGCCAACGTGGTTCTGGGCGCGCCGTCATCTCACTCAAGTTAGTTGAGGCGCGTACTCCCGAGCGAGTTCAGGTTCGAAGGCACCAAGAGTGACGTGATAGGCGTGGCCCCGAGTAGTCCACGAATGTAATGCGCGTTCACGGTCTTCACCTGCGACGCCGGCGGAGCGACGACGTGCACGGGCTTGTTGTAGGACAGCACCGTCGCGCTGATCGACGTCTCTGCATTCTCGCCCGAGATGGTGAGTGCCGCCGCCGTGGCTTCACCTTGCTTGCCAGTTGTAATGCTCAAGACCAGCTTGCCGACGCCGGCGAGCGCACCCTTCTTCGCACCGAGACGAGAGACGGCGACGTTGTTGCGAAAGAAGGTGTAGGTCGTAAAGTAGCCACTTTTGGTCACGCTCTCGTGATCGAAGCCGGAGATGAGAGCGATATCAGGCTTTACGAGTTCGAGGGAATAGTTGAAGAGCGCTGGCAGGTTCATGGCGGTGCCCAACCAAGGCTTGCCAACCGCTGAGGCCATGTTCGCTGACGTCACGTAGAGGTGCTTGTTGAGCATGCGCGCGTCAAAGGTTGCCCCCGAGAATACCAACGGTACTTGCACCTTGGCCTCAATTGCGTTCGTACGGAAGTTGACTTTTACGTCCGCATTGACGCTGTAGGTCTGACCGGTTGAGATGACCATCTGGATCTCTGCGGTACGCGGTGGGTATCCGTTCAGAGTCAACGCGTCTGTTGTGACGCCACTGGGATTCGAGTCAGTTGCGGCGAGCACGACTCCCAGGATTGTAAGGAGGGTGGCGACCACGGCCAAGACCGCCGCACCGGTCTTTCTGGAAATTGCCATGGAGCAACCCTACCGCCCATCGTGAAGGGTCGATTCGGCGCCTAGACCAAGGGCTCCTGCAAGAGTTCGATGAGCAATTCGTGAGAGATGTTGCGTCCCGACGCGATAAAGCCGATGCGCGAGGTGAGGTCGTCGACCAGATTTGCAGTGATCGCGGCGTACGAGGCCGTCGCCGAGCCCTCGAGCACGAGTCCATTGACCTCGGCGACTTCGCGCACGGCACGACGAATGTCACGCTCTTCAACGAGCACCAACGGCACGTTGTGCCGCGCGATCAAGTCATTGGTGACCGCACCCTCGTCACCGCCGCCCGCGAGGCCGTCTGCGATCGTCGGATGATGAACGACGTCAGCCATCTTCACCCCACGAAGCACGTGATACATCGCGGAGCTCTCTTTGGGCTGCACACCGGTGACCTTGATGTCGCCGCGACCATGGAAGTCACGCGACAACAGAATGCCTGAGATCAGGCCACCACCGCCGACCGGCACGACGATGTGCTCCAACTCGGGTGCTTGGGCCAGCATCTCGTCAAAGACCGTTGATTGACCGGCGATGACGTTGGCGTCGTTGAAAGGTGAGATGTAACGAATTCCACGCTCGTCGGCGAGCTCGAGCGCTCGGGTCTGGGCGTCATCGTATGACGACCCGAACTGAATGAGTTCGATGTTGTAGCTCAGCAGCTTCTTGACTTTCGCCACCGACGCGTTCGCGGGCACAACGACAGTCGCCGGGACGCCCAGCAGGTTGGCGGCGTGAGCGATGCCAAGACCGTGATTACCCGCCGAGGAAGTGATAACCGCTCCGGTGGGGTCGTCACGTCGCGCCGCATCAATGGCGCTCAACGCACCTCTGATCTTGAAGGCACCCGTGGGCTGGAGGCTCTCGAGTTTTGCCAGGACCGCACGGCCTCGAAGTGAGATGCTGACGGTGGGCGTTGGGGCGAGATGGTCAGCCACGACCCTGCGCGCAGCGTCCAATTGCTCATCTGTCGGGGGGGAGACATGGCGAAGCATCAACGCAAATGCTACTCCGCCGACATTTTGCGAGTCTGTACCGACAAGTAAGGTCGGCGACGTGCATGCGCTCTCGGTCACGATCACAATTGCGACGCTGGCCTTCATTGGAACGATGCTCGATGATTTCTTCGCCTTCGCCGCCCAACTAGTCCTGACTCCGCGCGAACGATACAAGAGGGTGAGCACGGCCCAAGTGCTCGGCGTTGCGAGCCTGATCCTGCTCTCAGTAAGTGTGGGTGCGGCACTGCTCGACGTTCCTCTTCGTTGGATTGGAATACTCGCACTTGCGCCGTGGGCACTCGCAGTTCACGCGTGGCGACACCGTGACGACCCCGAACGCCAGCAGTATCGGCGTGGGGCCCTCACCACCTTCGCAATAACCCTCGCGCTGGGTGGCGACAACTTGGCCGTGTGGATTCCACTCCTACGTGCGAACAACACGTCTCGTGAGGTACTCAGCATCGCACTGTTCGCGCTGTGGGAGGCGGTCTTTCTGGTCGCGGCACGCTCGCTCGTCAGCCATCCCCGGGTCATCGAGTGGGGCGTGCGTCTCAATCGGACGCTGGTGCCGATTATCTACTTCGCACTCGGCGCATTGATACTTCTCGAGTGCGGCACCTTCAGCTAACGGCTCGAGAAATGTAAGGCAGTACCGCTAGCGTGGATGCCGTGTCTATTTCCACCCCACAACAGACGTTACGACGTCTCACGATCATTGTGGCTATCCAGTGGATGGGCGCAACGCTCGGCTTACCCCTGCTACCGCTGTTCCTCGAGCACCGCGGCGGCACGCCGAGCATCATCGGGATCATCATGTCCGCGTTCTTCGTCGCGGGCATCGTGACCCAATTCTTCCTAGGCCATCTCGCAGACAAGTTCGGCCGTCGCCCGGTCCTCATGCTCAGCTTGGTCGCGTACGGTCTCGCATCGATGACGTTTCTCCTGCCGGTGTCGGCACCGTGGTTCGCACTGACCCGCGCCGTCCAGGGCGCTTCGGCCGGCGCCATCGAGGTCGCCTCCATGTCGGCGGTGGCGTCGCTCTTCTCCGAAGAACAACGCGGCCGCGCGATCTCACGTATTCTCGCCGCCCAATTGTTCGGCATCGCCGTCGGTCCCGTCGCGGGTGTGCTGGTGAACGTCGATCAATTGGGTTATGCGTTCTTCGTCACCGGCCTCATCAGCCTGTTCGCTGCATTCGTTGCCTTCAACACCAATCTGGGGGACAAGGAGTACGACCCGTCTCCCCTGCCACGCATGCAATGGAATTCACAACTGATTGGCGCGCTCTTCGCGGCCAGCGCCGGTGGATTGACCGTTGGAGTGTACGAAGCGTGTTGGAGCCTCTTGATGCACGCGCACCACGCTACGACCCTTGAAATACGACTGAGTTGGACCATGTTTGCACTCCCCTGGGTCATTCTCAGTCGCTTCGGTGGATGGCTCGCCGACCACGCGAATCGCCGCATCATCGGCCTCGCGGGTTTGTTGAACGGCACATTCTTTCTCTCGCTCTACCCACACATCCACAACAACGTCGTCATGCTGTTCGTTGGTTCACTGGAATCCATCGGCGCGTCGCTATGCCTGCCGTCGATCTCATCGCTCATGAGCCAGGGGGCGGTCGACCGAGAACTCAGCCGACGTCAGGGTCTCTATACGACGTCCAACACCGCAGCGCTGGCCCTCGGTGCCGGGGTGTCTGGATTCCTCTTCACCATCAACGCGGCGCTGCCGTTCACGCTCATCGCCATCGTCGCTTCGTTACTCGCGCTCACCACCCTTTGGTGGTGGCGAAACGTACGCGGTCACATCAGTCGCGCCGGGTGATGCGGCACAATGTGAATCGGCGCCGCTCACGCGCCGCCGATTCACATTGTGCTGATACTGAACTACTTGATCCAGATCTGGTCCCACCTCGAAGATCCACCGTCGAAGGTGAGCGAACGTGAACGTCCGTCACCCGCTGTACTGACGGCCCAGTTCTGGACGTTCGGACGAGCCGCGAAAGCAGTGACGGTCGTGTCGAGGAACAAGTACGGGATGTCCTTTGCGAACTGCGTGTTGACCGATTGCCACGCCGCGGTCTGCGCAGCCGACTTCGGCCGTGCGGCGAGCGCGGCGAGCATCGAACCTTCGATGACCGGGTCGCCGAGGTGCGCAAAGTTGACGGCTCCTGCGATGAACGTCCCCGTTGGCAGTGCGGGCATACCGAGCCCACCCTGCGCCAATGGAGTGGTCGCGGGCTGGGAGATGAACCACACGTAGTTGAGCGACGGGTCCACTCCACCGAACTGGTTCCACGTCGCACAGTCGTACTCGCCGTAGATCACGTTGTTGATGAGCGTGCTCTGGACAAGGGGACGAGGAGTGACGGTGATACCAACGGCCGCCAACTGCTGTTGGAAGTACGCGAACTGCTTTTGCGCCGAAGAACTACCTGACACGATGTCGATGACGAACCCGACGCTGGACACCTTGTTCTTTGTCTTGTACGCGTCGACCAACGCCTTGGCCTGCGTCGGGTTGTACGCGGGGTAGTTGGGGTTCTTGTAGAACCTCGACGACTTTCGATAGATGCCGTCCGCGACCGAGCCGACGGCGCCGTCGATGTCCTTCCAATACGTGTTGCGGTTGATCGCCATAGCGCAGGCCTGACGAATCGTGACGTCGTTGAGCACCGGCTTGAGCTTGGTGTTCCAGGTCAAGGTCGTCGGGTCCACTGCGCCGAGTGTCCCCTCGTAGTCCGCCAACTGCACCTGGGTCGGTGGCGCCTGGCCCTTCTCGATATAGGTGAGCGCGCCGGGGATGCCGAGCGCGGTCGCGAACTGACCGGCCCACAAGAAGTACTGGTTGAGTGTTCCGGTCGTGTTCAAGATCAGGCAGTTCACCGCCGGGTCGCGTGGGTCATTGACGTCGGTGCGAACTTGGATACCCTTCATCTTCTGAAGCGCCGCAACACTCGATCCGTCTTGTTGGAGGATCATGTCGATGCTCCCCGACTGGAGTGCGGAGTTGCGCGTCGGGTTGTCCGGAATGGTCTTGAAGTTGATGCCGTCGAGGTACGGCAACTTGCGACCTTGGGCATCCTTTCTCCAGTAGTGGGTGTTCTTCGTGAACTTCGACTCCACACCTACCTGCCACGAGACCACCTTGAACGGACCGGTACCAACCGGGTTCCCCTTGAAGGTCGGGCTGAACGACGACGGGTGGGCCATGTAGGCAATCTGCTGTTCCGCGAGACTCGTTGGGAACGTGGAGAAAGGAATCACCATGTTGTAGGTGACCGTGTAGGTGTTGACCTTCACCACCGAGTGGATGATCGGCTGGATCGCGAGACCCACCGTCGGGTCAGCCGCTGCGGCCTGCCAGTTGGCGACCACGGTGTCCGCGGTGAACGGGTCACCGTTGGTGAACTTGACGCCCTGGCGAAGTCGAATCGTCCACACCGTGTAGTTGGCGTTCGGCGTAGCTGAGAGCGCCAACATCGGCAACCACGTCACACCGTTCACGGCCATCACGAAGAGCGGGTCGTACAGCGCGTTCGCAACACAAAAGCCCGAGGCGTCCATCTTGCCTTGTGAGCCATTGAAGACGTGGTAGTTCGGTACATCAGATATCAAACCGACGGTGATGGTGCCACCGATCTTCGGCTTGGCGGTGCTTATGCCAACAGCCGCCCCCGCGGCCGTTGCCATCAGACCGTCAACGACGGTACCGGCCATGGCAACGCCCCCAAGCGTGGCAGCTGAATGCGTAAGAAACGATCGACGATCGAACGTTGAAGACATCTTGATCCTGCTTTCCCCCCGACGACACCGCCTTGTGCGGAATCCCCTTTGGGGGAAACATAGCAAGAACTCCTCGGTAACCAAGCAATATCTGAGTACTTCTTCAGGGGCGAATCGCTTCAGGGCTCAGGCGCAAGGGAGGAAACGCCTGAGCCCTGAAAATCTGGTGCGACGCGACTACGCGTTAAGCCCAAGCGCGCCCACTGGGGGCTGTGAGAATTGGGGGCCGCCGCTGTCGCCGCCCACTCCAATTCGTCCGGGCGCACCATCTGGAAACGACGGTCCCGCTCCATCATTGAACGCGCCCGGCACACCAATACCTACGGTGGTGGCGTCGAGTGTGGTCGTACTACCTGGCGCGAACGCACCTTGGGCGAAGACCATCGAACCTACGTTGACGTCACTCAAGGTCGCAGTGGCACCCGCTTTGGCGTACGTTGTCGCATTCGAGACGACGACGGTGTACGTCGATCCCCTCGGGTCGCTCAGCGTGAGTGACGTTGCGCCAACGGCCGTGACTTTGCCCATGACGCTCGGCTGCTCGATTTCAATGCTCTTCGCGAGCGCTGATCCTGGTGCGCTCGGCACAATGCGCACCTGCTCGCCGACCGCCAAAGCCGTCAGAGCTGAAGGGCTACGGTCCTCGGTCACGGTCGTCGAGGCGTCAATGGAGAACGTGTGGGCAGTGCCCGCGCGGTCGCTCAGCGTGAGTGACGTCGCGCTGAGCGCGGTGATCGTGCCGCCGGGTGCCCTCATGGCGCCCCATTCGCCACGGGCCGAGTCGCTCGAAGGAGCGCTGTCTCTGCTCGTGGGCGTCGAAGCGTCACGGTGATGGGTACTGGCCGACGCACCCGCGACGCCGATACCAGTGACGAGTGCACCGACAGCAACCACCGCTGAAATGCCAAAGTTCTTTGCAATCTTCTTCTTGGTCGTGCGATCCATGGGGAGCCTTTCTCGAGTACCTCGAGCAGATTCGAGATACGCCCATCTTGAGGGGCCAATATCTGAACCCGCTAGAGGGGCACTAAGAAGTGACTAAAACTCGAAAATAAGTTTTGAATCTGTAACAAGAAGGCCCAAAATCCTCGAAGTATCGGACATACTTGTCGCGTACGACTAGCACCTCACGGGGTCGTTTCAGGTGAACACCATCTATATAGGGAGGACCACACAAGTGGCATCAGTAACGAATACACACGACGGGACACCGGGCGACCAGGTATTCCGAGTCGAGACTCACGGCATAGATTTCATTGCCGAATCCGAGCGATGGGCCACCCCTCGCAATATCGGCGCGATGTGGGCCGGTACGTCAATCAACGTCGAGTACTTCATCTATGGAGCGTTGCTGATCAATTTTGGCTTCAGCTTCTATACGACGCTCAGCATCATCGTGATCGGCAACCTGTCGTACCTGCTGCTCGGCCTCGCGTCGCTCCAGGGACCCGAAGCGGGGACCACCGCGTTCACCGTCAGTCGAGCACCCTTTGGGTCGCACGGAGCGCGGATTGTCAGTTTCTTCAACTGGATCACCCAATTGGGCTTTGAGACTGAGGGGCTGATTCTCATCGTCGGCGCGGTGACCGTGGTCATTGAGATGGCGGGCGGACACATCAATTCGGCCACGAAGGTGATCTTGGTGATACTGGCCGCGGCCATTCAGGCGGTTATGCCCTATCTGGGTCACGCCACAATGGTCAAGGTCCTACGCGCGCTCATCTTGCCGTTCATAGCGATCTTCGTCCTGCTCGCGGTCTACGCCATCCAGCACGGCCACGCCGCACCAGCCCAGTCGTGGGGCCACAGCTGGGAGATCTACACTGCCGGCCTGGCGTTCACATTCGCCCTCTCGGGTTTGGGCTGGACTGAGTGCGGAAACGACTACACGAGGTATCTCCCGCGTGACGCGAAGAAGTCTTCAATCGTCGGTTGGCTCTTTCTCGCGACCGCTGTGCCCGAAATCATCGTGATGACCCTGGGCGCAGCTGTCTTCACGTTCATCCCCAAACTGGGCACCAGCTCGAACCCGTTTGAGGCCATGCGTGGTCAGCACTTCATCCCCTCATGGGCTGTTGTGATTTTCCTGCTCTTCGCTATCGTTCAACTCTTCGGCATCAACTCACTGGACCTCTATTCGTCGGGCGTCTCGCTCCAGGCGCTCGGATTTCGCCTCAAGCGCTATCAGGCAGTGGTCATGGACTCGGTCATCGCCGGCCTGCTCACCCTCTGGGCGGTCTTCCAATCGACCTTCAACCTCTACATGGGCGAATTCGTTGCGGTCATCATCGTGTGGATCGCCCCCTGGTTCGGCATCCTCATCGCAGACTGGATGCTCAGGAAGTTCCGTTACAACGCGGACGAGCTGCAAAAGACTGACCCGTCGAGCATCTACTACACGGGTAAAACGGGTGTGAATTGGAGTTCGATCACGGCCTTCGTGATCGGGCTCGTCGCCTCGACGATGTGCTTTTCCAAGTCACCGAGCTACAACTTCCCGTTGCACTGGATGACGCCAATCTCCAATCACTACAGCGGCGCTGACTTCTCGGTACCAGCGGGCATCATCGTTGGTGCCCTGGTCTACCTGGCCCTAGAGAAGGTCACGGGTCAGGTTGCCGGTCAGATCAAGCGTCAAAAGGAGCTCGAGCCGAACCTGTAGCGACATCATTGATCAACGAACGAACCCGGGTGCGCAGCACCCGGGTTCGTTCGTTTACATAGTTTTCTTGCGTCGAGTCGTTTGACAAGACTGACCTCGACGGTGATAACACCCGCTAAGAGCTCGCCAGATACCCGACTCAACCGTTCCAGTCCTCTACGAGCCCACCCGAGCCGTCAGGTCGAAACACTGGTATAGATCCGAGGGCGCGCACCATCAGGGCGTCATCCCCTAGCGCGTTTCGCCACAGTGACGCTTCGGTCACGAGCGTGCCGATCGCAACGACTTCAGCCCCCACACGGCGAAGTAGGCGTAGCGCCGCAC
>JAJXXA010000037.1:3116-10354 GCA_021781335.1 Actinomycetes bacterium | reverse complement strand
CCGTAGATCCAGCACGAGTTGTCGCGCTGAAAGAGATGATTCGGCAGCGGCGCGAGGAGGAAGTCGTCACTTCGAAGCATCTCCCACGAAAGGCTCTTCGCACCCTTTGGGTGCAGGTCGGCTTTGACGATGCCCCCGATGAGGTACTCGACCAACGTCTCGCTCTCGAGGTCGTCGAGCAACGCGCGCACCGGCTTCACCAGTGAGGGCCCGAACTGCTGATCGGTGCACAGACGGTCGAGCACGAAGGCGCGACCCTTCTCTTCACCCACGACGTCGGTGAGCAACTGTGCGAAATAGTGCACTTTCACGCCCTTCTCTCGAAGGGCTTCTGCGAAGGCGTCGTGCTCTTCTTTCGCCTTCTTCGACCAGAGCACGTCATCAAACAGCAGATCTTCGACGTTCGAAGGCGTGAGGCGGGCCAACTCGAGGCCAGGTCGGTGCACGACGACCTGGCGGAGTTGGCCGACCTCGGAGTCAACGTGAAACGACACGCTCACCTACTTTCGCGTCGGGGTGATGTGATGTTCGATGCCCTCGAGCGTGTCCGGTACGACCAGTGGCGCATCGACCGGCATCGGCGTCTCGCCCAATCGCTCACGACGACCGTTGAGCAGCGCGTAGAGCACGAGGCCCGCGAGCAGGACTATGAGCGCCTGGTAGACCACCTGGTATCCGGACGCGAAGGTCACCCACATCGAGAAGAGCACTGACGCACCAGCGACGCTGACGTCGCGAGCCATCTGCCAACCCTGTACCCGACGGCGTCGAGACGCGAGGAAGGTGAGTTGGGCGATCGCCGAGAAGAAGTAGGGAATCGCCACGGTCACCACCGACAAGTTCACAAGGTACGTGAACACCGTGAGACCCGAACTCATCGAGTAGCGCCACAACATCAAGAGCGACGGCAACGCGGTGCCGACGAGGACTCCGAACCAGGCGGTGCCGCGCTTGTCAGTCCACGCGAACGCCTTGGGGAACAAGTGGTCCTGGGCGACGGCGCGCGACGTCTCAGCCACGATCAACGTCCAGCCATTGAGGGCCCCGATACCTGAGACCACCGCGACGCCCGCGACGAAGCGTCCCGCCCACGCACTGTGGGGAAAGATGCTCTGGAACGCGTTGACGAAGGGGGAGCCGGTGTTGACGAGGGTCGCGTGCGCGACCAGGCCCATGACGACCGCGGTCACCAAGACGTAGAGCAACGCGCTGATGGCCGTACCCCACAGGGACGCGCGACCCACGTTGATGCGAGGATTGGTGACCCGCTTCGCGGTCATTGCCGCAGCTTCAACACCAATGAAGGAGAACAGCGCCACACCCGCCGCGATACCAATGCCGCTGTAGAGGCTGCCGCCCGTTGCGTTGAAGGGACCGAAGTGGGCGCTCTGGACGAAGAACCAACCAATCACGCCAACGAACAACAGGGGCAGGAACTTGAGGACCACGCTGACGTTCTGAAACCACGCCATCTGACGAACGCCGCCAAGATTGACGAGTGCCGGTATCCACAGACCCACCATGGCGATGCCCCAATTGGTCATGCCGCTCGGGTTCTTCATGTTGAACAACGCGTTCACGTAGAAGACCCACGACGAGACGATCGCCGCATTACCTGCCCAGGTCTGGATCCAGTAGCACCAGCCGACGAGGTAGCCGGCGAAGTCACCGAATTCGTGGCGCGAATAGGCGTAGAGCCCACCGTCACTATTGGGGATCCGCCGCGTCAACTGGCCAAACAGCACCGCCAACAACATCGCCCCGACGGCGATCACGCCCAAGACAATGATTCCCATCGTGCCCGCTCCCGCGAGCACCGCTGGCATCGTGAACACGCCCGTACCGACGATCGAACCAATGACGAGGGCCGTCGCCGACGTCAACCCTAAGGAATGTGCTTTCTTGCGGTCACGGGCGGACATCGTGTCGGTGCCGCTTCGTTGGATCGGCTCGGGTGTAGAAGGACTGAACGTCATGATGACTCCTTCGAACGGCGGTCTCGATTTCTCAAGACCACTCTGAGGTAACTGCACTTCCTTCATAGTCACCCCTACGAAGAATGACTAGAGAAGAAGGTCATAACTCCTCACGCACTCATCGTGGCGTCTGACAAGGGGCATTGAAGCATCGACGTGCACCATCGCGCTGTCGAGCGGACTCTCGAATCATCGATGCTCGAAGGGGCCGACTAGTTCCGCAATTCGCGAAGTACGAGCTCCAAACCCTCGGTCGCCAAGTCGGGTGGCAGGTGCCCGGCGGTGTGGAAGTAATACTCGTCGAAACCCCACTTCATCATGTGCGCAATCGCCCCACTCATCGTCAGATCGATCGGACCCCCGAAGAAGTCGTTCGAGTAGATCAACGTCGCCTGTTCCCCGCCGCGGTTCGCGATACAAAAGACCTCGGGTCGAAATTCAGGTATCTCGCCTTCACCGCTCACGTCGCGGATGAGCGTCGCACTCGCGATATCCGCCTGCATCACCGCGATGTGACCCAATTTGGGCATGGAGAGAGCGGTGGCGTCTCCCGCAGCGACGATGCGTTCGAAGTCGAGGTGGCGCATGGTGGCGTCGGTCGGCACGAAGCCCTGCTCGTCACCGAGGCCCTTCGAGCGCACGATGACGTCGTTGCCTCGGTAGGGTGGCAAGACGATCGAGAGCGCGCTCTCCCACCGGTCACCGTCTTCAAAGACCACCGCACCCGCCTCGAGGTGACTGAGCACCTTGCCCGTGGTCACCTCAATACCTTCACGCGCAATCAACGCTCCGACGTCGGCGTGCACCCGCGTGCCGACGTCTTCAAAAAAGATGTCACCCGGACTGAAGACTCTGATCGCACTCGACTTGTGAAGTCCGCGCAGGCGTAGGTCATGGCCGACCATGAACATGATCTCGGCGACCGGCCCCTCGCACGGTGCGGCCAGCATGGGTGCGTCCACCCGCGTCCCCCACACGCTCTTGGCGGTGCCGACGACGACGGGACCACCCTTGAACTGGGCGAGCGCCGCCGCGAGACGGGGCGCTTCGCTGTCATCACAGATCGAATAGCCGAACTCGCGAAAACCCCCTATGGCGTCGTAGTCCTTCTTCGCGCCGAGGCCCACGAACAGGTAGTCGTAACGAATCGTCTCACCATTGTCGAACACGACTCGCTGTTCGTTCGCGTCAATGCGCTCGACGCCTCGATTGATGAACCGGGCGCCACTTCGTGTCACGGGGCGCTCGAGGGGAAAGCGCGCGTGCTCGACGGGCTTACCCGAAAAGGCGACCTCTGGCAGCGCGGGGCGCGCGAGACTCGTGGTTCGTGGGTCGACCAGCACGATGTCCGCGCGATCGCCGAGCGCTCGGAGCCGGTAAAGCGCGCGCAGTCCCGCAAAACCTCCGCCCAGGATGACTATCTTGGCTCTCACCGACGTCATGACCCCGTCCCTTCCACAGCGACACGTGCGGACCGGCAAACTGCCTGCTCCACGCTCGTACGCGTCTTCACAACCAGTATCGACGGACTGTCACCCGACACCTAGTGCCGAAGGTCACACTGCTCGGTGTGAAGGCCTCTTCATCAGACTGCGCTCAGGCGGCGATCAGGCACGAACCAGATGATCGCAACGATGGCGTAACAGCAATAGGCGAGATACGGGCTCACGAACGCCAACGCGACACCACCCGCGTAGATGAGCGGCGAGACGATCCCCTTCACGTCCTTTCCCACCGCGCGGCGGATCGCCACGTGGTCCACGTTCGCCTTCAAGATCAATCGCTCGAGTGCGAAGTATGCGAGCGCCGCGCCCAGGGCCACGACCCCATACACGCTCGCGGGTAGGGCATCGGCGTGTGCACCACCGACCCACGCCGTGGCGAACGGGATCAATGAGAGCCAGAACAAGAGGTGCAGATTCGCCCACATGACCGCACCACTGATCCGGCGCGTCGCTCGGAGCAGATGATGGTGATTATTCCAATAGATCCCGACGAAGGTGAAGCTGAGGATGTACACGAGGATCGAAGGGACCCGACCCGCCAGACCGTGGAGGTTCGCGCTGACCGGTGTCTTCAGATTGAAGGCCATGATCGTGATGATCACCGCCATCACCGAGTCGCTGAAGGCTTCGAGTCGATGCGCGTCGCCGACGACAGTCAATGAGTTCTGGTTGTCACCGGTACTGCTCGATTCGTCAGACACGCACCGACACTATCGTCGCACCGCTTCAGTTCGACAGCTTGAAGCGACGCAGCGCCAGCGGGACACAGATGGCGATGATCAACGCGCACCACCCGATCATCGACACGACGGGGTGCTCCAATTGCCACGAACCGTGTGCGGGTGTGCCCTGGGTGACCTTACGGATCGCGGCGACCAGGGCCGACAGCGGATCCCATTCACCGATGGCGCGCGGTATCGTCTTCATCCCCGAGATGGGCACGAATGTACCGGCGAGGAACGAGAGCGGAAAGACAATGGCGAAGCCGATTCCCTGCATGGCGTCAGAACTCTTCACGATCATGCCCATAAGAACGCCAAACCACGTGAACGCAGAGAGTCCGAGCAATACGAGCAGTACCAACTCGAACATGCCCCACGGACTCATATGCGGTCGCCATCCAAGCGCCAAACCAATGCCGGCCACGATCACGATGCCCAGGATCTGCTCGATGATCTGGCCCACGACCTGGGAGGTGATGACCGAAAGCCGCGTGACCGGGAGCGAACGAAACCGGTCGATCACGCCGCTGCCAAAGTCGGTCGCGGTCGCCACACCCGCACCGATGACGCCAAAGGCGAGACTCTGTCCGATCAGGCCGGGCAAGAGGTAGTTCTGATACGTCATGTGTGGGATATGTATGGCCGATCCGAAGACGTAGAGGAAGAGCAGCGTGAAGACCAGTGGCTGGATGGTGACATCGCTCAATCGCGACGGCACGCGAGGAATCGTCTGGAGACCTCGACCCACGAGCAAAGCTGTCTCTCGCACGAAACGTCGCAGTCGGGCCGGACGCGCCGGGAGCGCTTCGTTGAACGAATGGTCTACTCGAGTGATGGTGGTCATGCGCGAACCTCTTCTTGCTCGGTGGTGTCGTTGGTCGGATGCGACGGTTGGCCCGTGAGCGCGAGAAAGGCGTCGTCGAGGGTCGGGCGGCGAAGGGCGATCTCGTCGACGAGCGCGCCGTCATCACTGAGGGCTGCGGTCACCGCGCGCAGGTCGGACAACTCGTTGGGAGCGGGTATTGAGATCATGCGCTGATCGCGCGAGACGGCGACCGAGAACCCGCCCGACAGTTTCGCCGTGAGCTTGTCCAGACTCTCGAGGTCGACCGCGATGATGTCGACGCGCTGATCACCAATACGCGCCTTCAGGTCATTGGGCGTTCCCGCCGCGGTCGCACGCCCGTGGTCGATCAGCACGATGTGGTCCGCCAAGGCGTCCGCCTCTTCGAGGTACTGGGTCGTGAGAAACAACGTCACACCTTCACCCACCAGGTCTCGAATGGTCGACCACACGACTTGGCGACTCCTGGGGTCGAGACCGGTCGTTGGTTCGTCCAGGACCAGGATCTTCGGCTGGACCACCAGACTCGCCGCGAGGTCGACTCGACGTCGCTGCCCGCCCGAGACCGACTTGACCAGCTTGTCTCTGAATTCTCCAATATCGAAGCGCTCGATGAGTCCTTCGACGATCCGACTCGCCGCACCCTTGGAGTACCCGCGAAGGCGGGCCATCAGCAACAAGTTCTCTCGTGCGGTCAAGTTGTCTTCGAGCGCGGCGAACTGCCCGGTCAGCGACAGCACGCTGCGCACCGCGTCCGCGTCACGCACCACGTCATAGCCGCACACCGACGCCGTGCCACCCGACGGTTCGCTCAACGTGGCGAGCATGCGAACGATGGTGGTCTTACCGGCTCCGTTGGGACCGAGCAACGACACCACCGAACCCGCCGACACCTCGAGGTCAAAGGAGTCGACCGCGACGAAATCACCGAAGCGCTTCGTCAATCCTCGGGTGATCACCACCGGATCCTCACTGCGGGCAAAGTTTTCAGTCATGGCAGAAGTCTATAGTGACTAGAAATATTTAGCAACTAGAAATTGTCAGCGTCCGCCGGTAGAATTGAGGTATGGACGACCGCGACCTCGAGAACCCCCACCTCGATTGGCGTCAGGCCCTTCGGCGCCGCGTTGATTCCACGCTCGATGAGAACGAAGGACTTCGCGAACGAAAGAAGCGCCTGACGCGCCAACTCATCTCGGATACCGCGACGGTATTGTTCCTCGAACGTGGATTCGACGAAGTGAAGATCACCGAAGTCGCCGCCGCGTGTGGCGTCTCGGAAAAGACGATCTACAACTATTTCCCCACCAAGGAATCACTCGTCCTCGACCAAGAAGAAGATATGAAAGAGGAGATCGCACGCGAACTCGGACCGAGCGCGGGGCGGACGTCACCGGTCGATGCGATCACCTCGATCATCGCCGAACGACTCCATCAACTGGTCGCCTACTCGCGACAGGCCGGCCTAGACAATATGGCCATGATCCGAAGCTTCGCCGAGATGATCGATAACACCCCGTCGCTCAGGAACGCCCAGGCCGACATGACCGAACGACTCGCACAAGTCGCGGCGCGAGCCATGGCCGCGCGCGCCGACGTCGACCCCGAGGACCCCGAACCCCAGATCGCGGCGGACGCACTCCTTGGGCTGTGGCGCGTCTTCTTTCGCGCCACCGTCAAGTACGCCGACGAGACAAGGCCCATCGAGGAGTTCGAGCGAGTGGTGCTCGAAGACGTCCATCGCGCCGCGCGTCTCATCGACACGGGGCTCTGGTCGTTCAGCGTGGCGGTGCAGAAGACCACTTCACGAGACCAGTTGCAGTCGGCCGCCGAAGCGTCGAACGAAGCGCGCAAGCAGGTCGTGGTCGCACTCAAACAGGCCAAAGCGGCCTGGCACCAGATCAAGTCCGACGTGAAGCACCACGCCCGCGTCGAACTCGACGACCACCGCAGTACCCTCGACGCACAAAAGGCGACGCTACGACGAACGAGCGAGCAGCTGCGCCGTGACAGTCAGAGTCTTCGCGACGTCGCGCGACAGACGAAGAGGGACGCCCTGTCGGCGCGTCAGCAACTTCGTGATGAACTACGCCAGCAGCGAAAGAAGGCGGGCCCGACGAAGTAGCCGCCCGCGGTCATCGGGCGGCGTCGAGTCACGGGAGGTTGAAATTCCCCGTCAGTATGGCTTTTC
>JAJXXA010000037.1:0-3016 GCA_021781335.1 Actinomycetes bacterium | reverse complement strand
GCGATCCGCCACGACGCGCAGGCCGGCCGCACCATTGTCTTTGCGACGCACTACCTCGACGAGGCCGACGCCTACGCGGACCGGGTCGTACTGATACGTGAGGGCGAGATCGTCGCCGACGGGTCAGCCGCCCAAGTGAAGGCCCTGGCGTCGGGGCGCGCGGTGCGCGCGACGCTCGTCGACGCCGATGAGGTGGCTCTGCGGGCGCTGCCGGGCGTGGACCACGTTGAAGTGCACGCGAGCAGCATCCTCCTTCACTGCGCAGACAGTGACGCCGTGGCGCGCTACCTTCTGACCGAGACCACCGCCAAGGACATCGAGATCACAGCGCGCGCGCTCGAGGACGCCTTTGTCGCACTCACTAGCTCCAAGGAGCGAGCGGACACGGCGCGAGCGCAATCAGACGGTGCACTGCGATGAGCACGTTGCCGGCGACGCGACTGGACCCGGGGATCCCGCGGTTCGGCGGTTTCAAATTCTCAATCGTTCGATTGGAGATCCGTCGTCAACTGCGCAATCGTCGTACCGTCTTTTTCACCGTCGCCTTCCCGGTGTTCTTCTTTCTGATCTTCGGGCTGAATCACGCCTACGCGTCGGACCCGATCGGACGCGGCAACCAGTCGGCCTTCATCATGATCTCGATGGCTCTTTACGGCACGGTGCTCGCCACCTCCAATGGCGGGGCGACGGTGTCGGTCGAGCGGCTCTCGGGATGGAGTCGTCAACTTCGAATCACCCCACTGCAGCCGTCTGCGTACATCGCCATAAAGATGGCGACGTCGCTCGTGCTCGGCCTCGTCGCGATCTTGTCGGTGTACATCGTCGCCGCATTCACCCATAAACCGTCGATGCCGCTCGGTCTGTGGTTCGCGACCGGCGCGGCGATCTGGATCGGGTCGCTGCTGTTCACCGCGTTCGGTCTTTTCATTGGCTACTTGCTGCCGTCAGAGAACGTGATGCAACTCATCGGTTTCGCACTCATGCTGTTCTCGTTCGGCGGTGGTCTGTTCATCCCACTCAGCCAGTTCTCGCACCCACTTCGTGTGCTCGCCACCTACACGCCCCTCTACGGCCTCAACCAACTCGTGCACTACCCCCTCGTGCAGGGGTCGTTCAATTGGTCGTGGGTGGCGAACTTGGTGACGTGGCTCGTGATCTTCACCGTCGGCGCCACGTGGCGCTTTCGACGCGACACTGCGCGCGTCTGAGGTCACCTCACGCGAAATTCCGGCGGCACCCTCTCTACGAGTTACCGTGTGGCGAGCAACTCGATGATCTCAGCCGTCGTACCGGTCTCACCGAGTCGCGGAAAGATTCGTTCGACGCTGTTGTGATGGGCGTCGGCGTCGCGATCGGTGAGCGCATCACGTGCGATGGTCACGTTGAAGCCGAGTTCGTACGCCTGACGCGCCGTCGACTCGACGCCGATGCTCGTCGCGACCCCACACAACACGATGTTGGTCACACCACGCTCGCGCAGCACCGCCTCGAGGTCGGTGCGGATGAACGCGCCCCACGTTGATTTTGAGATGAGGACGTCGTCGGGTCGCTGGCCGAGTTCGGGGACGAGCTCACTCCAATCACTCGGGCGCGTCGCTCCCGCGGGTGCCTGTTCGGTGCGCCCCGGGGCTCCGCCCACGACATTGACCAGCACGACGGGAAGATCGCGTTCTCGAAATGCGGCGGCGAGTGCGGCTGAACGCTCCACCACGTCACGCATCGGATGCACTGTCGCGAGTTGGGTGATGCCCTTTTGCAGATCGATCACGACGAGTGCGACGTGTGGATCGAGTGTTGTTATTGACATGGTGTCCTCCAATGGTTGTGGTGGGTGGTGCTCAATCGTCGACGGCAAAGACCTCGACACGAGGCTCCTCGTGGACGTACTTCGCCCCCCTCGACCACGACGCTCCCGCCGCGATCACGAGCACGATGACGCCAAAGACGAACGCCGAAGTGAGCCCCGAATGGAACGGCGCCGCGATGAGGTGGGGGAAGTACGAGTGGCCAATGAGGTCACTTCGATTCGCCGGTGTGAGGTTGTTCAGGACCTTCGCGCCGACGAGCGACTGGATCGGGTTGTAGCCGAGGAACGCGGCGAACAAGATCGAGACCGGGGGAAGACTCCCGATCTTGTGCGCGACGCCGGCTGGCACACCGTGGGTGATCAGTCCGTGGGTCAGTGTCACCGACAGGGCCGTCGACAAACCGATGATCATAAGTGTGAAGAAGATACCGATCGAGAGCACCTGGGCGGAACTCTGGAACGTGGCGTTCATACCGCCACCCGCGCCTCGGTCGCGCGCCGGCAGACTGTTCATGATCGCGGCGCGGTTGGGCGAAGCGAACGCGCCCATGGAGATGCCAAAGACGAGCAGGATCGCGGCGAAGCCCCCGTACGCGAAGTTGACCGGCAGCATCATGAGCGCGACGAACGCCACGGCGGCACCGAGCATGCCGCCAGTCGCCAGATACCGAGCGCCGAAGCGGTCCGACAAATAGCCCGACAGCGGACCGGCGATCAAGAAGCCGAGGGTGAGCGGCAGCATCAAGATGCCGGCCCACAGCGGTGTGCGAGCGAAACTGTACCCGTGCAGTGGCAACCAGATTCCCTGCAGCCAGATGATGAGGATGAACATCAGCCCGCCGCGCCCCACGCCCGCAAGGAACGTGGCCAACGTGCCGAACGTGAAGGCCTTGATCTTGAAGAGCGGAAGTCGAAACATCGGGTCGCTCGCCCTCGACTCGATGAAAAGGAACGCGATGAGCATCGCGGTGCCGCAGATGAGCTCCACGAGGACCGGCACACTCGACCATCCCATGGTGTGTCCATTCGCGGGCTCGATGCCGTAGGTGATGCCGATCATCACCAAGATCAGTCCGACTCCGAAGGTGATGTTGCCCGCCCAGTCGATCTTGGCCGCGTGTCGTTCACCGAGCTCTTTCAGATAGACGTAGGACCAGACCGTGCCCACGAGACCGAACGGCACCGACACGAGAAACACGTATCGCCAAT
>JAJXXA010000078.1 GCA_021781335.1 Actinomycetes bacterium | reverse complement strand
CGCGGCGAGAAGGATGCCGGTGAATGTCGCGAGCGAGACACTTCGCTGGCTGCTTTGGCGAACCGCTCGGCCCGCGAGTGGGTTCGCTTCAACACTTCGACGAGTGCGCGCGACGCGCGTCGGCTCGGGCTCGGGTCGCGGAGACTCTTCGAGAACGGCTTCTTCTTCGAGCACGTCCTCGGTCATCGAGAACTCCCAGGGTCGAGCCGCCTCTTCTCTCGTCTCACTCGCCAGGATCGACGCGTCGAATTGGTCTTCGTGCGCTACCCAGTCGGCTTCACCTTCGCGCCACGCGGGTGCCGGGATCGCCGCCCAAGGATCGTCGCTCTGGGCGGCTTCGCGCGCCACAACAATGGGCACCTGACCAGTAGGTGCATCAGTCCAGTGCGGCAACAACGTTGCGGGGTCGACGTAGGGAGCCTCGCTCGTGACCTCGGCCGCCAGCTCGGCACCGGTGATGGTGACACGCGAATCCGTCGAAGAAACCACGGGGTACTCCCCCGTTGTCTCCTCGCGCGAGTTGGCGTCGTCAGACTTCAAGTAGTTCCTGCTCCTTATGAGCGAGTAGCACGTCCACGGCGGCCACTTCATCTTGGGTCATCTTGTCAAGCACCTTCTCGAGCCGCTCGATGTCGTCACTCGAAAGGCCTTGCTCTTTCTCCAGGCTTTCGAGCTCTTGGCGTGCGTGACGACGCACGCCGCGAAGTGCGACCTTGCCTTCCTCCGCTTTGGCCTTGACGAGCTTGACGAACGCCTTTCGGCGCTCCTCGGTGAGCGTCGGGAAAGTGAGGCGGATGATCACGCCATCGTTGGAAGGGTTGAGCCCGAGGTCGGCGTTGGAGATCGCCTTCTCGATAGCGGCCATCGCACCCTTGTCAAAAGGTGAGACCACGAGCAGTCGGGGCTCGGGTACCGAGAAGTTGGCCAACTGCTTGAGCGGGGTCTCGGTGCCGTAGTAGTCGACCATCAAGTTCTCGACCAACGATGACGACGCGCGTCCGGTTCGAACTGACGCAAATTCACTCTTCACGTGATCAATGGCTCGCGCCATGCGTTCACGTGTGTCGTCCATCACCATGTCTACAAGTTCGTTTTCCATTACCTCACCAGCGTACCGACAGCAATACCGTCAAGCGCGCGGCCCAAATTACCGTCTGCCATCAGGTCGAACACGCGCAAGGGCAAGTTGTTGTCCTTACAGAATGTGATGGCAGTCATATCCATGACGCGAAGGTCCTTGGCGATGACGTCGTCAAAAGAGATCTCTTCAAACTTGGTCGCGAGCGGATTCACTCTCGGGTCTTCTGAGTAGACACCATCGACACCACCGTGGGTGCCCTTTAAAACCACTTCGGCTTCGATCTCGGCCGCTCGTTGTGCGGCGGGGGTGTCCGTCGTGAAATAGGGATTGCCCATGCCCGCAGCGAAGATGACGACACGACCCTTTTCGAGGTGGCGCACCGCTCGACGTCGAATGTAGGGTTCGGCGACTTGATCCATGCCAATGGCCGACATCACGCGAGTCGCGCGCCCGTGGTTCTCGATAGCGTCTTGCAGCGCGAGGGCGTTGATCACGGTGCCGAGCATGCCCATCAAGTCCGAGTTAGCACGGTTCATGCCCGCCATGGCGCCCGTGGCACCACGCCAGATATTGCCACCGCCAACGACGACCGCCAATTCGAGGCCGCCGCGCGCCATGGCGTCAGCGATCTCACGCGCCAAAAAGTCAACTGTGGTCGCGTCGATGGTCTCGTCGCTCGCGGCCGACGCCAGAGCTTCGCCCGACAGCTTTAGGACAACCCGGCGCATGAGGACAGCCTAACTACCGATGACAACCTGGGCGTAGGCCGTAATCGTGGCACCGCCCAGGAACTGCTCGATGGTCTGCTTCTCGTCCTTCACGTAGCTCTGTTCGAGCAACACACGCTCCTTGAACCAACCATTCAGGCGACCCTCGATGATCTTTGGCAGGGCGGCCTCGGGCTTTCCTTCGTTCCGCGAGATCTCTTCGACGGTCGCACGCTCAGCGGCGACCTCCTCGGCGGGCACATCGGCTCGACTGAGATAGAGCGGCTTGGCAAAGGCGATGTGCACCGCGACTTCGTGGGCAATCTCTTCACTGCCGTTCTTCACTATCACCGCGACCGCGTTGACACCTCGCCCGGACTGCTGGTGGATGTAGGTGTCGACGACCTCGCCCTCGCCCGCTTCAAGTCGGTAGACGCGCCCGATCGAGATGTTCTCTTTGAGCGTGGTGAGCATCTTTTCAATGTGCTCTTGGAACTGGGCCGTGGCGCCTTCGCCTTCAGCACACACCTTGGCAGCAATCTCGTCGACCAGTGACACGAACTCCTCGGACTTGGCGACGAAATCGGTCTCACAGCGCATTTCGACGATTGCGGCTGCGTTTCCATTGCGTACGACCGCAACTGCCCCTTCGCCCGCTTCACGGTCGGCGCGCTTGGCGGCCGACGCGAGACCTTGGACTCGCAACCACTGCGTGGCAGCCTGCATGTCCCCGTCGTTGGCTTCAAGTGCCTTCTTCGCGTCCATCATGCCAACACCCGTTGCTTGGCGAAGTGCTTGTACGTCTTTGGCGGTGATACTCACCTTTGTTCTCCTCTTCGAATCTCTACTAGCGAATTAATTTGCGGCTTCGGGCGTCGCGTCAGCCACTGGGGTCTCGGCGGCGGGCGCCTCACTGCTTGGTGCCTCCGCGACAGGTGCGGGCGTCTCGGCGACAGGTGCTACCTCGGCGATCGGTGCTGCCTCGGCGACCGGTGCGGGCGTCTCGACGACGGGCGCGGCTGGTGCCGGTGCTGGTGCTGAAGGCGTCACCGCGCTGGCGTTCTTAGTCACGACAGGACGGTTCGCTCGAATGAATCGTCCTTCGGTGACCGCATCGGCGATCAATCGACAGAGCAGTGCGCCTGAGCGAATCGCGTCGTCGTTGCCAGGAATGACGTAGTCAATGACGTCGGGGTCACAGTTGGTGTCGACCACGGCAACTACGGGCAAGCCGAGCTTTCGTGCTTCAGTCACCGCGATGTGCTCCTTCTTCGTGTCGATGACGAAAATGGCGTCCGGCACACGGTCGAGATTGGCAATACCGCTCAAGTTGCGGTCGAGCTTCTCGAGCTCGCGGCTGTGGCGCAGCGCTTCGCGCTTGGGCATGTTCTCGAAATCACCGGCGCGCTGCATCGCGCGCAGTTCAACCATGCGCTTCACACGGCCAGCGACCGTCGAGAAGTTGGTGAGCATGCCGCCGAGCCAACGCTGGTTCACAAACGGCATCCCACAGGCACGCGCGTAGTCAGCGATCGGTCCCTGGGTTTGCTTCTTTGTGCCAACGAACAAGATGATGCCGCCGCCGGCGACCAGGTCGCGGACGTAGGTGTAACTCGTCTCAATGCCCGCGAGGGTCTTGCGAAGGTCGATCAGGTAGATACCGTTGCGCTCGCCCAAGATGAAGCGGCGCATTTTCGGATTCCATCTGCGGGTCTGGTGCCCGAAGTGCACTCCCGAGTCCAACAATTCCTGCAAAGTGACAAGAGCCACGTGTTCTTTCCTTCCGTTCGGTTACTCACGTCCTTGTGGTGCACCGCGAACGGCGACCGTACGAAACCACAGGGACACGTCATTGACCTCCCACCTTGGGAGAGCCAGTCCATGTTAGTCGGTGCCCGGAGCTCAGCCCCTCGGGTGGGTCTGACGATGAACTTTTTGCAGTCGGGACTTGGAAACGTGTGTGTACAACTGAGTAGTGGTCAAGCTCTCGTGCCCGAGTAGCTCCTGGACAACGCGAAGGTCCGCACCACCTTCGAGCAGGTGCGTGGCGTAGGTGTGGCGAAGCGCGTGGGGGTGGATGTGACCTCGCTCCACGCGGCTGTCCAGTATCCGCCGCACGTCACGAGTCCCCAATCGACGACCTCGACGATTGAAGAAGAGCGCCTCTTCAGGCGAGTCGCTTCGCTTCACCTCGTCTCGCCCCTCTTCGATCCACAGCCGCACGGCCGCCAGACCGCGTTCGTGTAACGGTACGATGCGTTCTTTTCTACCCTTTCCGAGCACGCGCAACAGCCCTTGGTTGAAATTGATGCTGTCGAGCTCGAGCCCGCACAATTCACTCACACGAAGTCCGGCGCCGTAGAGCACCTCGCACACCGCTCGATCGAGCAACGCCCATTCGTCATCACCCCAGTCTTCATCGAGCAGGTGATCGAGCTGTTCTCGAACGACGATCTTCGGGAGTTGACCGGAGGGACGCGGTGCGGAGAGTCTCAACGCCGGATTGTCGTGAAGCAGTTGGCGCTCGACGAGCCACGAGTAATAACTACGAAGCGTGGCTCTTCGACGAACAATCGAGGTGCGCTCGTCACCTCGGGTGGTCATGAACACCAGATAGCGACGAAGCGTGCGCGTCGTGACCGCCGCCGGCGTCGAACACCCCGCATCGCTCGCCCAGGCAATGAACTGTTCGAGGTCGCTCGCGTAGGCGCGAAGCGTCTCGCTCGACCGGTTCGCGGCCCGCAACGTCGCAAGAAACCCCTCGCGGTGCCATGAATCAGCGCCATGCGCCTGATTGACGGTGCTCGACACGTTCCAAGGCTAGTGAGCGCGCCGCCAGATCGACGTCACCTCACTAGTCTTAGTCATGATTCAAAAGGAGACCGGGTGCCTCGCATATTGATCGTGGAAGACGACGACCACATTCGCACCGCCCTACGCCTGATGTTTGAGGGCGAGGGCTTCGACGTTGACGAAGCTCCTACGGGCGAGGTAGGTGTCAACCTCTTCAACCGGATGGCCGCCGACGTGGCGATCGTGGACATCATGTTGCCGGCCATGACCGGGTTCGAGACGTGTCAGGCTCTGCGCAATCTGAGCGACCTGCCAATCGTGATCGTCTCTGCTCGTGACGAGACCTCTGACGTCGTGTTGGGCCTGGAATCGGGCGCCGACGACTACGTCACCAAGCCCTTCGTACCCGAGGAACTGCTCGCGAGGGTGAAGGCGCACCTTCGCCGTCGACCCGAGAAGAGCGCCAACGCGTTCCAGCTGGGCGAGTTGCACGTCATCCCCGACGAAGGCGTTGTGCGACAGAGTGACGGGACCGAACTCCACCTCACATCGACCGAGTTCCGCCTGCTCACCGATCTCGCATCGATGAACGGCAAGGTCCTCTCACGTGAGGATCTCCTCGAGCGCGTCTGGGGCTACGACTACTTCGGCGACAGCCGACTGGTGGACGTACACATCCGACGCCTTCGAACCAAGATCGAGCCGGACCCCGCGAATCCATCCTTTCTCGTCACCGTTCGAGGCGCCGGTTACAAGTTGGTGCTCTAATGCGCCGACGAAGTCTTCGACTTCGCCTCCTCGTCACGTTCGGACTCGGCGCATTCGTCCTCAGCTCGATGTTCGCATCGCTCACGTACTTCGGTGTTCGTCACGCCCTGGTGAGCGATCGTCAACAGACCGACCTCAAACAAGCCGCCGTCAACGCGGCGCTCGTGCGCAACACGCTCTACTCCTCACCACTCGAGATCGGCAACCTCTTGAACTCGATTCAGAGCGCGACGGCCTCGAACATGCTCGTCCAGACCCATCACCAGTGGCTCTCCAAGAGCCAAGGTGCCGCGACGGAGGACGTTCCAAACGAGATCATTGCCACCGTTGATAGCGGCTACGCCACCGCTCAGACGCTGGTCGTTAACGGCAAGGTGATCTTCGTCGTCGGCATACCGATCCCCGCGGTCGAGACCCAGGTCTTTGAAGTCTTTCAGCTCTCGAATCTTGAGCACACGTTGAAGATGCTGCTCGAGGTCTTAGGACTAGGTGCGGCGCTCACCACACTGATCGGCATCGCGGGTGGTCTGTGGGCCTCACGGCGTGCGGTTCGTCCGCTCGAGGAAGTCTCTGAGGCCGCCGCACTCATCGCCCAGGGCGAGCTATCGACCCGTCTGGTCGTCACGCGCGCCGACGTCGAGGTCCAACAACTCACAAAGTCGTTCAACGCCATGGTGAGCCAACTCGTCGAGCGCCTCGAGAGGGACGCCCGCTTCGCGAGCGACGTGAGTCACGAACTGCGCTCACCGCTCACCACGCTCGCCACGACCGCGTCGGTCCTCCAGCAACATCGAGAGGAACTCTCGCCCGCCGGCCAGGAGAGCCTCAACCTGTTGCTCGCCGACTTGTCGATCTTCCAGTCACTCGTCGAAGACCTCCTCGAGATGGCGCGCAGCGATGCGGGGGCGACGCCACTGGTAATCGAGACCGTTCAAGTGGTCGAACTCGTGCGCCAATCGGTGCGCTCGGGCGCCCGCCGCCACGGTCTGAGCGAACCACCCGTTGACGTGGCGAGTGACGTCAATGACCCCTTCATCAAGGTCGACCGACGACGCTTTGAACGCGTGATCACCAATCTGATCGACAATGCGCACCGTTACGCCAACGGAGCGGTGGCGGTACGCATCACTCGACTCGACGGACAAGTGGCGGTCAACATCGACGACGCGGGACCCGGCGTCGACCCCGAAGAGCGCGAGCGCGTCTTTGAGCGGTTCTTTCGAGGGCGTGCAGCCCACGATCGAGGAATCGCGAGGGGTACGGGCCTCGGGCTCGCGCTCGTGCGCGACCACGTGCGCATCTTTGGCGGAAGTATCTCGATCAGTGAGAGTCCCGAAGGCGGCGCGCGGTTCCAGATCCTCTTGCCGCTGGTGAGTGAGGTGGCGACGTGAGACGTCTCGCACCCCTCGTCGCGGTCGCGCTCGCCGCCGTGCTCTTGAGCAGCTGCACGCTCGTGCCGACCATGAGTAAACCCATCGTCATCCCCCATAGCCAGGTCGGGCCCGGCCTCGGGCTCAACGACAAGTCCATCCCCGGCACGAACAACGCACGCGTGCGCTTCGTCACCCAGCCGGTCTACATCGTTGACACGACGGACCATCTCGCCCCGTCGAGTCGCATCGTGGCGTCGCCACCAACGCTGTTCTCGGTGTTGCGAGTGCTGGTGCTCGGTCCCACCGAGATCGAAAAGTCGGCCGGCTACTCGAGCCAACTGCCCAAGAACTTCGTCATCGTCGCGGCGAACATCAAGAAGAAGATCGGGTACGTCAATATCGCCGAGCCCCTCTCGGGTTTACCCAAGCGCCAACAAGTGCTCGCGGCGGGACAGCTCACCTTGACCGCCCAAGACATCGGAGCTACTCGAGGGATCGAGATACTGGTCGGCGGTGTGGTGCAGAACACGCTCCTGCCCAACGGAACGACCCGGCGAATCGTCAACGCGCGCGACTTCTCGGCGCTGTTGAATCCTTAGCGCAGTCGCTCGGGTCGATACGCGGGAGCTGCGCTCCAGAGATGTTCGAGGTCGTAGTAATCGTGGGTCTCCTCATCGAACACGTGCACAATCACGTCACCGTAATCGAGCGCGATCCACTCTCCCGCGACCCAACCTTCGACGTGTTGGGGCTTCACGCCGAGCGACAGATCAACGAGTCGCTCGATCTCTTCGGCAATGGCTCGAACCTGACGATCTGTTCGTCCAGTGGCGACGACGAGGGCGTCGAAGGAATCAACGAACTCTCGTAAGTCCATCACCACCGTGTCGTAGCTCAACTTCTCGTCCGCACCTCGCAGCGCCGCATCGATCAGGCTCGAGACGAACGACGAGTACGAACCACGAGCCGACTCTTCGTGATTCATTGAGTCACTCAGCGCACTACTCCAAGGACTATCAGTGCCGCGGCGAAGGGCACCGTCAGACTCGCGACGGCAATGACCATGAACCGTTGTTTGATTCGTCGCAGATCCTGGCGCCTGAGGGGCGCCGACTCCAAACCGGTCAGTCGCGAGGACTGCGGTTCAGTCAGGTCGAAGTTCCGAACTGCCATTGACCCAAAACTCTAGTCTTGGAAACTTTCGTAGAGCGGAATGACCGGCGCCGGCACATAATCCCTTAAATTGTCCGGTCCTTCAGGGACTTCGCGGATGAAAGTACTCGAAAGGTCGACGGGGTCCATGGGTATCTCGTAGCAGTCCCAACCGGGTGGGAACGCGGTCGCGCCACCGGGTCGTGGCACAACACCCACGCGCACGAGTGTTCGAAGCGTGGCCGCTTCGTGCCACGAGTCCATGTGATCTACGAGGTCCGCCCCCACGATCAGGTCGACGCTCTCGGCTTCGAGCAAGAGCTCGCGCACGGTGTCGATCGTGTACGAAGGGCCGGTTCGTCGAATCTCACGGTCCGAGACCCGCACGAGCTCAAGACCCCCGAAGGCGGCTTGGGCCATGGCGAGTCGCAGGTGCGCGGGATGGACGTGCCCCGAGGCACTCTTCTGATAGGGGTCACCCGCGACCGTGACCTCAATCACGTCAAATCGTTTCGACCGGGCAGCCGCCTTGAGGGCGGCCACGTGACCGAAATGAGGCGGGTCGAAGGTGCCCCCAAAGAGCCCGAGGCGCCTAGCTGTCACGCTGAGAGCCTAGGCTGCGATTGCCACCTCGCCGTTTTTACCCCTACGCTTGAGTGATGGCACACGATCAACACGACTGGGCACCAACCTCGTGGCGGGCGCACACGGCGGCCCAGAGCCCCACGTGGCCCGACCTCGAGCACCTCGCGCGCGTTGAGGAACAGCTCGCTACCAAGCCGCCGCTCGTCTTTGCGGGTGAGGCACGTCGCCTCCAGGATCATTTGAGTCTGGTCGCCCAGGGCAAGGCGTTCCTGCTCCAAGCGGGCGACTGCGCCGAGTCATTCAACGAAGGATCCGCCGACGCGATTCGCGACAAATTGAAGGTAATCCTCCAGATGGCCGTTGCGCTCACGTACGCCGCGGGAGTGCCCGTCATCAAGGTCGGTCGCATCGCCGGTCAGTTCGCCAAACCACGCTCTGACCAGTTTGAAGAGCAAGACGGCGTACGCCTTGATTCATTCAGAGGGCACATCGTCAACGATGAGCAGTTCACGCCTGAGGCCCGTCGCCCTGATCCCGAACGACTCCTCGCCGCCTACCACCAGAGTGTCGCGACGCTCAACCTGCTTCGCGCCTTCACCACGGGTGGTTTCGCCGCGCTCTCACGCGTGCACGCGTGGAACCAGGAATTCGTCGCCAACTCCCTCGAGGGCAAGCGCTACGAAGTTGTCGCCGACGACATCGAGCGTGCCTTGCAATTCATGAAGGCCTGCGGGATCGACCTGCATGACGACAGCGCGCTGCAAGGTGTTGAGTTCTACACGAGCCACGAAGCGCTGATCTTGCCCTACGAGCAGGCCCTGACGCGCCGCGACTCGCTCACCGGCGATTGGTACGACTGCTCTGCGCACATGCTCTGGATCGGCGACCGGACCCGTCAGCTCGACGGTGCGCACGTGGAATTCCTTCGCGGCGTCTCGAATCCGCTCGGGCTGAAGGTCGGCCCGAGTATCACCACTGACGACCTGCTTCGTCTGGTGGACGCGCTCAATCCCGACAACGTGCCCGGACGCCTGACACTCATCTCGCGCATGGGTCGAGAGCGGATCAGTGAATTGCTGCCCCCGCTCGTGAGCACTCTTCGCGACGAGGGGCGTGACGTTGTCTGGGCGTGTGACCCCATGCACGGCAACACCTTCGTGGCGTCGGGCGGACAAAAGACCCGTCACTTTGACGACGCGCTGTCCGAAGTCTCCCAGTTCTTCGCGGTCCACCAATCACTGGGCACCTGGCCGGGTGGGCTGCACGTCGAATTGACCGGCGACAACGTCACCGAGTGCCTAGGCGGCGGCTCACGGCTCGCCGAAGGTGACCTCGATCTCAACTACACCTCGATCTGTGACCCACGCCTCAACGCGACTCAAAGCCTCGACATGGCGTTTCACGTCGCTGAGTTCCTCCAGAGTTATTCCGCCGCTAACGGGGCACGGTCGTTGTAACGCAGGAGTCGGCGCACGTCGCCGTCGAATTCGATCTCGGTGAGCGAACAGTGCTCGGTGCGCAGTTTCAACCGCACCATCGGGTCCTTTCGCTCAAGTATCTTCATCGCCTGCTCGATGACCCCGCCGTGCACGACCAGGATCACGCGTTCACCCGGATGACGTTGGACCAGCGTCGCCAATGCCTGCTCGCAGCGCTCATAGAAGTCCATCCACGACTCGCCGCCCGGTGCGAACGGCTGGTGGGGGTCCTTGTCCCAATCCGGACCGCCAAAGGTGTTGATCAGTTCGTCCCAGGTCATGCCGTCGGCCTCACCGGGGTGCAGCTCACACAACGCACAGTCGCGCTGGGCTCGAAGATGCGACGGCAGACCGGGGGCGATGATCTCGGCGGTCTGCACGGCACGCGGTAACACCGACGTGTAGAGGGCCACCGCGTCGTCGAATTCGCGACTGGTGAGGAGGCGGTCTC
>JAJXXA010000047.1 GCA_021781335.1 Actinomycetes bacterium | reverse complement strand
TGAGCGACCGCGTTGATTGGATTGCGAAGCTGCAGATCATCGAGCGCGAGCGTGAACGAAGTGGTGTTGCCCTGAACGATCCGAAGATTGCGCTGATCGATCTTCTCTACCACGACACCGACCTCCAGCGAGGCCTGTACTACCGTCGACAAGCGCGAGGTCACTTTCGTCGAATGGTCACCGATGACGACATCGCGCGCGCCGCGCACGTACCACCCGCCAGCACACGCGCGCACATGCGCGGCACGTTCATCAAGGCGGCCAAGGAGTGGCGACGTGACTACACCGTTGACTGGGTGCATCTCAAATTGAACGACGAGATGCAGAGAACGGTGTTGTTGAAAGATCCATTCAAGAGCAATGACGAGCGGTTTCAAAGACTCCTCGGCTCTCTCGAGCGCCCACAACCACGCGACTAACCTGACTATGTGCCAGACGACAGCCCCGACGAGCCCGTGAGCGTGCTCGACACGAGTAGTGAGATCGAGAGCGTGAGGCCTCGTCGGCGAAAGTCGCGCCGACGCGCATTCATTGAGTGGCTGGTGATTCTGGTTGTGGCGGTGTCGGTCTCGATGCTCGTTCGCACCTATGTCGTCCAGCAGTTCTCGATTCCGTCGGGCTCGATGATCCCGACCCTCAACATTGGCGACCGGATCTTGGTCGACAAATTGGGTGTTGAACTGGGAACGATCAATCGCGGCGATATCGTGGTCTTTCGCCACCCGCCCAAGGCGCTTACGACCTGCGCACCGCCCGTTGAGCCGATCTTCATCAAGCGGGTGATCGGGCTGCCCGGCGACGTGATCACTTCCAAGGGCAGCACGATCTACGTCAATGGCAAGGTGCTGAAACAGACGTGGCAAACCACCAGCCCCTTCGGTCCGGCGATCGGCCACGTCGTGGTGCCCGCAAATCACTACTTCATGTTGGGTGACAATCGCGGCGAATCATGCGACAGCCGGTATTGGGGCACGGTTCCACGATCCGACATCATTGGCAAGGCTTTCCTTAGAATTTGGCCATTTAATCGCATCGGTTTCCTCTAGAGCCGAGGGATAACACCCCTACAATGGGTCCGTGTTTAGTTTGAGTCCAATAAAGCTCATGATCATCGTGGCTGCGGTGTTGGTGCTCTTTGGTCCGGACAAGTTGCCCGAAGTCGCGCACAAGCTGGGTTCGAGTTGGCGTGCGCTCAAGCGCCTCCAAGAGCGCGTTGAAGCAGAGGTCCGAGATGCGATCCCGGACCTACCCAGTACGGGCGACATTGCGCGTATTGCGCGTAGCCCGGTGAATCTGCTCAATTCACTCGCCGATCGAGTCGACGCCAAAGAGGGGACTGAAGAGTCGAGCACCGAGGATGTCCCCACTCACACGATCGACCCCTACGAGATACCGTCGGATTACCAGGTCCCGACCCCTCGTCCCGATAGTGCCGCTCTGCCCCCCGACCCGTCCTTGAACTAGGTAGACGTGGCAAGATTCCGCAGGGCTGCAACGGGCATGACATTGGCCGAACACTTGGCCGAGGCACGATACCGCTTCATGGTCTCGTTGATCTCGGTCTTCGCGCTGGGCACGGTGGCCTTCATCTTCTACCCAGAGATCTTGAAGGTCCTCCAGCAGCCCTACTGTCGAGCGACCCCGCGACACTGCTTATTCCTCGTTACGAACCCTCTCGACGGTCTCACGCTTCGAATCAAGATCGGTGTCTTTGGCGGTTTCTTACTCTCCTCGCCAATAATCTTCTGGCAGGCTTGGCGCTTCATCACACCGGGCCTCAAGGCCAAAGAACGCCGCTACGCGGTACCGTTCGTCGCGTCGTCGATCCTCTTCTTCTGCGGTGGTGTGGCGGTTGCCTACTTCATCTTTGGCCGGGCCATAAAGTTCCTCGAGGCCATCGGTGGCCACACGCTCGTGACCTACTACAACCCGAACCAATATCTTTCGTTATTCGTGCTCATGATGTTCATCTTCGGGGTCACGTTCGAGTTTCCCGTCGTACTGGTCGCACTGGAGCTCGCCGGCATGGTCTCGCCGCGACAGTTACTTCGCGGATGGCGATATGCGCTCATCACGATCACGGTCGTCTCCGCCGTCGTCACACCGAGCAGTGACCCGTTCTCGATGCTGGCCCTCGCGATACCGCTGACCGTGTTCTACTTCATGGCGATCGGCATCGGCAAGTTGCTGCGAAAGTGACGACGCTCGATTACCGGAGCAGTTTCGTAGAGGCATTGGGCTTTGGGCTCGATCGATTTCAGATCGACGCCATCGACGCCATCGACCAACACGTCAACGTCCTCGTCAGTGCGCCCACCGGCTCGGGTAAGACCATCATCGCCAACTACGCCATCGGTCGGATCCTCCAGCGAGGGGAGCGCGCGTTCTATACGACGCCACTCAAGGCCCTCTCGAATCAGAAGTACAAGGAACTCTGCGAACTCTACGGTGACGAGCGGGTCGGGCTGCTCACGGGTGACACCTCAATAAACGGGGCAGGGGACATCGTGGTGATGACGACCGAAGTTCTTCGAAACATGCTTCTCACTGAATCGCACCAACTCATGACCTTGGG
>JAJXXA010000127.1 GCA_021781335.1 Actinomycetes bacterium | reverse complement strand
GACAATCAACCACTGCAGATACTCAGACAGTGCCGTCTCAGTCGAGGTCAAAGAAGGTTCCAAAGACACAGTGCAACGCTACGGTAACGGTGTAATCGATGGTTGGTTCTTCACGAAGGACTCGCTTAATGTCATTGATCGGTATCCAGAGCACCGTTGAGGACAGCTCCTCGGGCCCCTCTGGGGCACGTTCCACTAGTGAGAGACCAGTCGCTTCAAAGATCGTCATTGTCTGGTCTGTCCAACCTGGTGAAACGGTGAATTTCCCTAACGTGCGCCACGAAATGGCTTCGCAACCGAGTTCTTCTCTCAGCTCGCGTTTTGCGGTGGCGAGTTCATCCTCGGCCTCCACATCCATGGTTCCCGCGGGAACTTCAAGGATGAACGAATCAAAAGGGGCACGGTATTGACGCAGGAAACCAATTTCGTCGCGGTCATTGCGCGCAAGTATCGCAACGGCGCCGCGGTGGGTGACGACGTCGCGTTCAAAAGTCGTGTCGCCGTGTTGAACGGTACGTCTCTCGACGTCAAAGACGTACGAGGTCAGCAACTTCTCGCTCGCTACGACACGAAAAGGTGCATTCACTGACTCGCGCCGACCGAATGGGGGTCGATGATGTGAGGTTCGCGTCCCTCGGCTCGCGCGTCGGCCGCTTTAACGAGTCCTAAGAAGAGCGGGTGCGGGCGATCCGGCCGTGACTTGAACTCGGGATGGGCCTGGGTGCCAACGAAGAACGGGTGCTCGGCGATCTCGACGAACTCAACGAGACGACCATCGGGAGACGTGCCTGAGCAGTGCATTCCCGCACCTTCGTACTGTTCTCGGTAGCGCGAGTTGAATTCGTAGCGGTGTCGGTGGCGTTCGGACACGACGGTTGTGCCGTACAGAGAGGCGACGACGGAATTCTCTTCCAGCATCGCGGGGCAGGCACCCAGTCGCATGGTCCCCCCGAGATCGATCACGTCCATCTGTTCTGCCATCAGCGCAATAACCGGCGCGGATGTTCCCAGTGAGATCTCAGTCGAATGTGCGTCACTGAGTCCAAGGACGTGACGTGCAAACTCGATGACCATGACTTGCATGCCGAGACAAACCCCCAGATAGGGAATCGAGTTCTCGCGCGCGATACGTGCAGCGGCGATCATGCCCTCCACGCCCCGTTCGCCGAAACCTCCGGGTACGAGTATCCCGTCGAGTTGTCTCAGCCGCTCCGAGTCGATCTCGGATGGCACGCGTTCGGCTTCAAGCCACTCGATCTTGGTCGTCGCGCCCACCGCGAAGCCGGCGTGTCGAATCGCTTCGGCAATGGACAGGTAGGCGTCAGGCATGGATACGTATTTCCCGACGACGCCGATGCGAAGTGTTCGTGTGGTCGAATGCACCCTTCGAACAACGTCCTGCCACGCACCGAGATCGATGGGGTGTTCGTCGAGATCGATGCCCAAGGTATTGCAGACAATGCGGTCGAGGCCCTCGTTGTGCATGTTGACAGGAATGTCGTAGATACTGGGGGCGTCGACTGCAGAAATCACGGCCTCGTTCGGTACGTCACACAGCAGGGAGATCTTTCGCTTCAAGCCCTCGGATATTGGCTGATCGCTACGACAGACAATGACGTCGGGTTGAATTCCTCGAGAGCGGAGTTCAGTCACCGAGTGCTGGGTGGGCTTGGTCTTCTGTTCGCCCGACGGCGCAAGATAGGGAACGAGCGTCAAGTGGACGTAACAGACGTTTCCACGTCCCGCGTCGCGACGATACTGGCGGATCGACTCAATGAAGGGGACGATCTCTATGTCACCGACCGTGCCACCGATCTCAACGATGACCACGTCAGCACCGAGCGTACCGAGGCGGCGTATCCGCTCTTTAATCTCGTCGGTGATATGTGGAATGACCTGCACGGTCTTTCCCAGGTAATCACCGCGGCGTTCCTTGGCGATCACGTTCGAATAAATGGAACCCGTCGTCGTATTCGACATGCGCGACAGAGACTCATCAATAAATCTCTCGTAGTGTCCGAGGTCAAGATCGGTCTCGCCGCCATCATCGGTGACGAACACTTCGCCGTGTTCACCAGGGTTCATGGTTCCGGGATCGACGTTCAGATACGGATCCAACTTGCACATCGTCACTTTTAGGCCACGAGATTTGAGGAGTCGACCGAGCGATGAAGCGGTGAGGCCTTTACCGAGTGAACTAGAAACTCCACCCGTTACAAAGACGAATTTTGTCATTTGTAATTTGCCGTATCCACGGATACACATCATAGCGAGCCCCGTGGACCTTTATGCACCTTTAAGGCGAGGTTTCAAGGAGTTGGGCTGCGAGCGCCTTCGCTTCGTCACTCATCGTGTCGCCGGCGAGCATCCTCGCGATCTCCTCTACGCGTCTCTCACCGGTCACGTGGCGCAGCGTGGTGAGCGTCGTGCCACCAGCGGTGGTCTTCTCTATGACGTAGTGATGGTCAGCCTTCGCTGCGACCGACGCCAGGTGGGTTACTGCCAGTACTTGCTGCTGGCGTCCCAATTCCGCGAGACATTGACCGATCTGCTGGGCGACCTGGCCACCAAGACCAGCGTCAATCTCGTCAAAGACCGCGACGACATCCTCGTGCGCGGTCTCCAGTGATAACGCGAGCAGGACCCGGCTCAGCTCTCCCCCGCTCGCGAGGGCCTGCAACGGCCCCTCAGGAAACCCCGGGTTCGGAGCGAAGAGGATCTGCACATCAGAGCCGTCGTCACCGTCGACTTCAAACCGTAAGGTGGCACTCGAGAGTGCCACCCGTGGAAGCTGGCGCCGTACCGCCTCGCTCAACTGGACCGCCGCGAATTCGCGTTCTCGCCTCACGATCCTCGCGAGTTCTCGTTCCTCGCTTCGAAGTGTCGAGATCTCTTCGTCGAGGGTGAGTAATCGATTCTCCTGATCAAGTGCATCCCGCAATTCGCGCTTCAGTTGCTGCAGTGTCTGAAGCGCCGATTCGAGAGAACCGCCGTACTTTCGAGCGATGACTCGCAGTTCGCCGACGCGCGCCTCGAGGGTGCTGGCCATCTCTTCGTCAACGCCTTCATCGACGTAGAACGCGGTCAGTTCGTGAACTCCCTCACGAGCCTGTTCCAGGGCCGCTCTCAACGTTGTTCGTGCCGACTCGTAGATCTCGTCTGAAGGCAACTTGGCGATGGTGCGGGCGAAGCGGACGAGTACGGCGTCATCAACGTCTGCGTCGAGGGCCTCGAGGACTTCCCCGACAGCCGCTCTGCCTTGTTGAAGACTCGTGAGCCTCGTCAACGTCTCAAGAGTCTCGTGGAGTTCGGTGGGTGAGTCGATCTTGGCCGCTTCGAGTTCATCAATTTGGAACTGGATGAATTCCAGCTCTCGGGCCCGGCCGTCGGCATCTCCCCCGAAGGTGGCGCGAAATCCTAAGGCATCACTAAGTCGCCTGCGAACCTCATCGAGGTCGTCTGTTGAGATAGCGGCAGATGCGTCGAGGATTCGAAGCACCTCTGATTTGTTGCGAAGGGCCAGAGAGTCGTGCTGGCCGTGAATCACGATGAGGTCCTGGGCGTACGTACGCAGTGCCTCGGCGCTGCTCGGCGCGCCATTGACGGTGCTTCGTAGTCGTCCCGACGAACTCGCCTCACGACTGAGTGCCAACTCCTGGCCATCTCTCGTCTCGAACACTGCGGTAGTACGCATATCACCAAGGACCGCGTACCGAGAGGCTGGTACGTCAGCCCCGAGGCACAAATCGAGAGCGCCCAGGAGCAGCGTTTTTCCCGCACCGGTCTCACCCGTGATCACGTTGAAGCCGGCACCGAGTTCGAGTCGCGCCTCCTCGATGACCCCCAGACCATGGGCGTAGAGTTCCAGCAACTGTGCTTTAGGCATGACCCTCTCGGAGGCTCTCACGCAGCCGAAAGCCAAGGTCGAAGCTTCGTGTGGCGACCACTCGAACCGGCCGGGCACTTCGCCTCACAACAATTTCCTGTCCCGGAGTGAGAGCTCCAATAGTGTGGCCGTCGGCAACGATGATGGCGGGCTTATTGTCAGCGACCAATCGGACCACCTTGTCTCCATCAACCACGATCGAGCGGTCGATCGTGAAGTGCGGGGCGATCGGCGTTATCACCATGGCTTGAAGCGTCGTGTCCAACACCGGTCCGCCAGCCGAGAAACTGTATCCGGTGCTCCCGGTGGGTGTGGCGACCATGACGCCATCAGCAGAATATGTTAGGAACTCGTCATCGGCGACGTAGGTCTTGACGCGAACCATGTGTCCGGCGTGGGCGCGCTCGACAACGACCTCATTCAACGCGAACTCCTGCTCAGAAGATCCATCGAACGAAATGCTCAGAGCGAGCCGTTCCACCACCTGTTGGTGCTCGAGTGCGTCATTGACGCTCTCGACGATCTCGTTCGAAGGTACGTTTAACAAGAATCCGAGTCGTCCGAGATTTACCGCGAGCACCCGAGCGCCGTGCGCGTGCGCAAGTCGAGCCGACTGGAGAAAGGTGCCATCACCCCCGAGGCTGACCACGAGCGTGTTTTCGTCAAGTTCCGGTCGCTCATTGCTATTGAGGAGATGAACCTCCGACGAGACACCTTCGGCTTTGAGCCCGTCAACCGCCTGACGAGCGACCTCTAACGCGTCAAGCCGGTTACTGAAAGCTGTGAACAATAAATGTGACACGTTTGACCTCGTGACGACCATGGTAGTGACAATGGTCGTCGTTTCTGCGCGATCGGGCGGATCGTGTCCACTCGTAGCGCACTGGTGACTACTGCGGACAGTTCAGGCAGTTTCTGACGTCTCCTCGGGCTCATAGGTCACGTCAATCGCGTTGAGGCCATCTCGTTTCGCCGGTTGGAGTCGGACCTCGAACCCGTCGACAACATCGAGGACCTGCACTGCATCAACATGGCCGCTCGAGTCACCTTGCCATTTCGCGCGCGCCAATCGTCGCGCTTCTTTGACGTTGGGCGCCACCACCGCCACGACCTCGTGGTCCTCACTCAGCCGACCGGGCCGTGGATCACCGCCGAGATACACAATGTAAAGCTGTGGTGTTGCTTCGGATTCGGTCTCGCTCATAGGTCGTGATGCTAGCGGCACGTGACGAGAGAATCCCTGACGTCATTCAATTAGTCTCAGGGTCAGAGGGACTCTCAAGGAGTTGATCATGGACTATGACTATCGCTATGTGGAGTTAGAGGTACGCGATCGCGTTGCGACCATCACGCTCAACAGGCCGGAACGACGAAACGTTCTGTCGCCCGCGATGTTAGGAGAGTTGTTGCGCATCTTCTCAGACGTCGCCGCCAGTGACGTCCTCGGCGTGATCCTCGCCGCAAATGGGAGTGTCTTTAGCGCTGGTCACGACTTCACCGACATGCTGGACCAGGAACTCGAGAGTGTTCGGTCCCTCTTCGCTTTGTGCTCAGAGGTCATGCAGTCCATGCAGGCGCTTCCCCAACCCGTCATTGCACGCGTGCACGCCCTGGCGACGGGAGCGGGTTGTCAACTCGTCGCGAGCGCCGACCTGGCCGTCGCTTCGAGCAGCGCGTCGTTTTGCACCCCAGGGGGACGAGGTGGCCTTTTCTGCACGACGCCGCTTGTCGCAGTGGGTCGCACCATAAGTCGAAAACGCGCCCTCGAAATGGGCCTCACCGGGGACGTCTTTGACGCTCAGACCGCCGAGCAGTGGGGCCTTGTAAATCGTGTGGTCGCACCCGAAGACCTCATCGCCGCCACCGACGAGTTGATGAGCCGTGTGACGCGAGGAAGCGCGGCGTCGAAGGCTATTGGTAAACGCGCGTTCTATGAGCAGATGAACATGGACCAGCCACACGCCTATCTCTACGCCAGTGAGGTGATGGCGACGGCCAGCCAACACCCTGACGCCCAAGAACAGATTCGCGCGTTTATTGAAAAGCGCGAGGCCCGTTGGCCGGCCCACGTTGAGTCGCGTTGAACGATGAGGACATTGGGTTGTCGACGTTCAACCTAAAGTAGTGAGGTGGACTCACTGATCGTCTTTGTCGCCAAATATTTCCTCTACATCAGCATCATCATTGTGGGCGTTTACTGGCTACGGGCGAGCACGAATGACAAGTTTTCTCTTGCGTGGAAGCTGATCGGCGGAGGCATCTTGGCTCTGGCGATGGCGAGAGTTGGCGGACACTTCTATTACGACACCCGTCCGTTTGTGGCGCATCACATCAAGCCACTCTTCGCCCACGCTGCAGACAACGGCTTTCCGTCAGATCACGCGTTGCTGACCTCATTTCTCGGGTTCAGCATGATTCCATATTCCCGGCGGGTGGCGACTGCGCTGCTCATCAACGCGGTCCTGGTTGGTTGGGCTCGCGTCGCAGCGCACGTGCACAGTCCAATTGACATAATCGGATCGTTCGTCTTTGCCGGTGTCAGCGCCGCGATCATCGTGTGGATCGACCGGATTGTTTCAAAACGTGGAGCCGCTCGCTGAGAGACCCGAGTGCCGTCGCACTCGCGTCCCTCGACGTCGCTTGACCATCTAGCGAGCGTCGAGGCTTTGACGTGTCGAGAGCAGATTGGCACGCTCTGGGATAACGTCTCACTATGACCAGGGATTCTGAGAAGCAGGCGTCGCAGTCGTCGCTGGGTGACGCCGTCCTTCGGACCGTCATTGTCTTGATTGAATACGCGATAGTCGTGAGTCTGCTGGTCGTGGCTGCAGACGTACTGGTTCGAACCTTGATCGACTTCTTTACCGGCTCAGGCCCGCTCCCCCAACTAGTGGTGGCGGCCATCGACGGCATTCTCGTCGTCATCATCCTGCTCGATGTTGCGCACACGGTGTTCGGGAACCTTAGGGTATTCGTCTTTCGGGTGCGACCATTTCTGATCATTGGCGTACTGGCCGGGATACGAGATATCTTGAGCGCCTCGGCTCGCTTGTCGTTAAGTGGATCTCTCTCGCGAGTTGCCTTCACCGACACCTTGGTTTCCCTAGCCATGGGTGTGGGCGTCGTATTCTTCCTGCTTCTTGGGCTCGTGATCCTCAAGATGAGTCAGCACGACGAGTCTGACAACGCACCAGAAACCTAAAGACCCGTCAATCCTTCGGCGCACGCTTCTTCGAGATATAGGTGGCAAAGTGCACCAGCCAGTAGAAGTTGATCGTCCAACCAGCACCGAAAGCCTTGGGCGGGAACAGGCGTGCATCTTCGCGGTTGTAGAGACGTGACTTGATGCGTGCGCCACTCGGGCGGCTCCAGTCGTACGGCACGCCCATGGCTTTCTTCTGATTCGTGCCAGCACCCACTGACTCATCGCCAGCCTCGCGGTCGGGCGCGTTGTCGCCATCGCTCATGACATGAACGTAGCACTGAGGTTCGCCAATTCATAGTGGACTCTGGCTACCCGGTTCAGTGCTGCACCACGTTGAAGGTCCCCGCGGGGTCGCGCTCAATGAGCTGACACGTAGCGAGCGGGCGCAAATACACTTACAGAATCTTGATTACCTGCTCTCTCCCACTGGTGCAATGTCGGACCCTCTGACCTCCAACGACGCTGTGACGAAACCTCCGTCGAGTACTTCGCGGCCGCCTCGGGCGCTCTATGTGGCGCTCATTGCACTGGTTGTTGCGGCGGCGACCTTCGCATTCATTGCAGTCCGCGTGAAGGACTCGCGCCAGGCACTACCGGTCCTTAGGGCATCGGGAATCCCTCAGGACCTCTCCACCCGCACCGCAGACCTGATGGCGCTCTCACCGGTCCCATCTCGTCTCGCCCCAAATTTCTCTCTCACCGATCAGAACGGCACCACCGTGTCCTTGAGTTCCTATCGAGGAAAAGTCGTGGTGCTCGAATTCATGGATCCCCACTGCACCGACATTTGTCCCATCGTGTCCCAGGAGTTCATCGACGCAAATCGATATCTCGGAAGAGATGCGTCAAAAGTGGTCTTTCTCGCGGTAAACGTGAACAAGTATTTTCGCAGCGTGGCCGACGTCGCTGCCTTTACAGTGGAGCATCGACTCAACACCATTCATTCGTGGCACTTCTTCACGGGTGCGCCGAGCACACTCGCGACAATCTGGCGTAACTACGGGGTGCAGGTCGAAGCCCCGAATCCGAATGCCGACATCATCCATACGTCGGTGATGTACTTCATCGACCCAACAGGTCATGAGCGATATATCGCGGATCCCATGGTGGATCACACCAGCAAAGGCACCGCGTTCTTACCCGCTACGTCCCTCGTTGCGTGGGGAAAGGGAATCTCGCTCACGGCGAAACACCTCATCAAGTGACGCGCGCCATTTCCTTAGGCCGCAAAGGTCACGCGCGCTCTTCGCAAATAGAATTTCCGCCGTCCACGACGACGCACTGGCCGGTGATGTACGACGCGCCGGGTGACGCGAGCCACGCAATGGCACTCGCCACTTCAACGGGTGACGCGCTTCGACCCAACGGGGTCGCGAGTCCCTGCGCGTGCTCAAAGGGCGTTTGAGAGCCGGTGGCGATCCAACCTGGGGCAACTGAATTCACCGTGACGCCACGCGACGCGCAGTCTCGGGCCACGGCACGCGACAACCCCACCATGCCTGCTTTTGCCGCCGCGTACGCGGTTTCTCCGCTCATGGCCATGAGCGGACCAGTCACACTCGCAACGAAGATTATGCGTCCCCATCCGCGGGCCATCATCGCTGGCACACACGCCTTGGCGGTCAGGAACGCAGTGTCAAGATTGCGAGTGAGGCTCGCGTGCCAGGTCGCATAGTCCATCTCCTCGATCGTCCCCGCGTGAAATTGAGGTTGCGAGACCGACGTCATCCCGGCGTTATGCACCACGACATCTGGTCCACCCCATCGTTCGTTCGCCATGGATACCAATTGTGAGGACGTGGAAGGCTCAGTGAGGTCACCCACGTGGCCAAGGGCGTCGATGCCTAGGTCCTTCAGTTCCCTCACCCGATCTTGGATCCGATCAGTTGTGGAACTCACTAAGACGGACGCACCCATCTCGCCGAGAAGTCGTGCGGTCGCAAAACCTATTCCGGTTTCACTTCCTGCACCGGTAACGAGGGCTGAACGGCCCGTTAGATCGAACACGCCAGTCATTTTCGTTTCTTGACCAATCTCACACCACCGTGTGCTCTCGCCGCATCACTCGTCATTCGACGCCACGCGAACTGCGACTCAATTCGAGTGTACTTATCTTTGGATTGAAATATGGCGGACCGTGCTGACACGAAGGGCGCGACGACACCGGCAGTAGCGCGTGGCGACGATAATGCACGTACCATCTCGAGCGCTGAGTGCAGATTCGTCATTGTCGGTGCGCACCGTATGGTCTGCTCGCTAAAGTGTGGAGGCCTGAACGACGTGGTCGTCCATAGTGAACCGGGGTGAGCAGTGCGCAACCGATTGAGACCATTGTTGATGGTCGTTGCGGCGCTCGTCGTGATCGTGGTGGTAAGTGGCATGGCATTTTCCGTCTCACGGCCCTCACACCCGAGCGCCGCAGGTATCCTCACGCCAGTCACGTCGCTCGTCGCGCCCTCGGGCGTTTCGGCCCTGAGCAACTACGAAGGCCTCGGCGGGTGTGTAGAGGACGCCCATGACCACAATCATGACGTCGATCCTCGAGGATTCATCGATCAAGAGGATGATGAGTGTCTTCCCGCACAGAGCGCGCACCGTCAGCCCGACGGAGCGCCAGCGAACTGAGCGGGCCTCCGTGTTCGCTACGGAGCTGCGTTCACGACCGCGTCACGGGCATCACCGTGCGCATCAAGACAAAGCGTGAGTCCCATCGTGCCCACCATTCGCATCATCCCCTCACCAACGTAGTCGGCGACGACGGTCTCGATCTGATGGTCCTTCAAGAAGCGAGCGACGCGAGCGTGATGGCGAGCGGGCGAGCCTTCGTCGTGCAAGCGGCTCCAAGAGACTTCCACCTCTTGCCACGACGTGATCTCCCCGTCCACGACTTCTGCGACGGCTATGCGATCAGCTCGTCCCCAGCGAGGATCGACAGAACCGTCTTCGTTCACGGGCACACAAAGGATCATGAACGAAGATTATCCCCGCGCGACCACATCGCAGAATCGACGCGTTGGAACGATCCTCACTGTCGGACCCGAAGTTGTTTAGCGCCATCACCGTGAGTCACATCGATCTCGAGAGACCGAGATATCCTGTGTGCATGCACTCTCGACGCGATTGAGCTGAACAGCCTGCGTGCGATCGCACGCCACTTCGATTTCGTTCACCCCCGAATAGGCCGTACCGGCTGATCACTCTTTTCAATCTCGGGATATTGCATGTCACAACTTCAAGTACTTCGGACCCTTCGTGCGCTCATTGCGATAAGGGATGCGACGCGGGTACTCGTCACCTCCAGTCTTTGTCGCCTCTCCTACGCCATGATCGGGCTGTCGATGATGCTCACGATCGAACACGCCACAGGCTCATTACGCAGTGCCGCGACGTCCAGTGGGAGTTTTACCATTCTCGCTCTGACAACGCCGTGGAAGGCACGCTGGGTGGATCGTAGGGGCGCCCGGGTCCCCATTGCCCTTCTCGGTTGCGCATTTAGCGCATCGCTCTTCGCGACGGCGATACTCGCGCTCACAGGCGTGCACTGTGCGCCCCTCTTTGTGGCGACGTCCGCGATATCGGGCGCGGTGTCGCCACCGATCGGCCCCAGTGTGAGA
>JAJXXA010000023.1 GCA_021781335.1 Actinomycetes bacterium | reverse complement strand
TGTGCCCACAGAGGAGTAAGCGGGTCTGGTGTAGATTGGTACCCCTTAGGGGCTATAGCTCAGTCGGTTAGAGCGCGTCACTGATAATGACGAGGTCGTAAGTTCGATTCTTACTAGCCCCACCACGGGGGAGTCACGAAAGTCGGCTTCCAAAGTCACAAAAGTCCCGGTTCGCGCACTGCGAGCCGGGACTTTCGGCTTTCTTGGGCCGGCGATGGCGTCGATCGGCCCCGTCGTGGTGAAGCTCCCGCCGCAGACGTGACGAGACCCCCGCGCGGGCGTGCGGGGGTCATCTACTGCGTCAGCTCAGGCTCAGCTGCGCCTCAGGTGCGCAGAACGACCTTCGAGGCCTTCGCGTCGATGACGAACTGACGGTAGGTGAGACGTCGGCCGCCCTGGCCAAGTGTGAGGTCTAGCTTCCCGTGGGTTTGGTTTCGTATCGGGTCTCAAGCAGAGCGTAAGCCCTATGGTTCATCGTCTCGGTGGGGTAGTACTGGTCGAAGATCGCGACGGCCTCAGTGACGCTAGTGACCGAACAGGCGTCTAACAAGCGCTCGATGTCTTCGCGGTCGCGAGTTCCTCGACCGGCCAGCAGCTTCATCGCAAGGAGGAGTTGGGGGCGAGCGACAAGTACGGTCACGACACCGTCGTCGTCGAGCGCCTCCCAGTCGTCATCGGTGTCATGGTGGCTAACGAAGCCTTTGACCGCATCGTTGAGCCAACTGTCTGGCCACCCCCTCCTGTCGGCGATGCGCTGAACGATGTCCGCAAACTCCCGGGTAGGGGGATGCAGGGCGTCCACATCCCGAGTCAAGGCTTCTCGTCCGACCTGGAGGGCTACAGCTGCCCCGCCCACGACCTGGATCCGGGCGGGGATACCCGCGTCCCGGAGATCCTGGGCCAACTCGCGAAGTGCCCCGCGAACGTCATCGACCGAGAAGAGACTGCTCACACGCTCGCCAGTTCAGACTCGGCGAGGAGGACACCGTGGCGGCGAAATGCTGCGGGCACCTCACCCGGCTTGACGCCGATCGTCACCTCCCAGGGACTGGTCAGCACTCGCGGGCTCTCGTGAATCCACCCAGGGACCGGAAGAGAGTCCCGTTCTAGGTGATGCTCCGCCACCGCCGCGATGGCGGCGTCGTACCGAAGGTCGCCGCAAGGGGCAGGTGGCGCCACACAGAGGGCGACGCGTACGGCCGGTTCAGCAGCGGCGAGATCGTCGCTCAACCCGATGATGGCTCTGAACACGACTGCCGGGCTTCGCCGGTTCGACCTCAACTCCTGGTAGATCTCATCCGCCCAATCGGCAGCGGATCCAGCCTTCGTTGGCAGGGCGAAGAGGCGGTACCCGGACGCGCCTACCAGCCGCTCGAGCGTCGCCCCGCGTGTGTCGTGCTCGGAGCTCTCGATAGCGGCGAGCGCCGGTTGTGCGACGCCCGCGTGGGCCGCTAGGGCGCGTTGAGTCCACCCTCGGGCACGTCTCGTCTCTCGGAGTAGCCGGGCGATCGTCACTTCTCTCTCCTCTGCTTGATACGACATTTACTATCATAGTGCCGAGCGCCGGACCCGCGGCACACATCCATCGGGATTCTGCGCAATGACGGATCTGGGCGGCCCTCGGCAGGTTCAACGCACCCAGCCAAGGCAACGTTCCTGATCACGGGCCTCGCCAGTTAACGCAGCGCCGACTTCCAGTTAGCGGGCCCACCGACGCGGCCCCAGAGCCCAGGGACCCCTTGGCCCCTGACTTTCGTGAATCCCCCACCACGGAGCAGTCACAAAAATCGCCCGGACTGTTCACAAAAGTCCCGGAGACGCGAGGATGAGCAGTCCAGAATCCCTCGTCGGCTTCGCGCTGGCCCTCGGAATCAAAATCATTGGGGCCTGGGTGTCCATTTGATCGAAGCGGTCTCGTGCTTGCAGCCAGGAGCGATAGACGCATCGGCGATGTTGCGTCCGCTGGGCCGAAAGAAAATCCATCGAAAGTCGTCTATGGTTGGATCCGTCCGAAACAGCAAGACTGTCGCCGAGTAGCCGTGCTTCACGCCGTTATGAGAGGGAGACTAGTGCACCGGACCCGTGTTGTCCTGAGCGTCATTGGCGTTGCCTTCGTCGCGACCATCACGTTCGTGGCCTCTCAACCCAACACCAGCTCCGCATTAACGAGCCACGCTCGCCAACGAGCTGCGACAACGAATAACTGGGCTCCGCGAGTTACGGGACATCTCGTGACCCTATTTCGCGGAACGAATCCGCCGAGTCGAGTCTTCGGTTCGGTTGTCAGTACGAGCGAGATCGCGCGAGCGAAGAAGTACTACTCGTGGACCGCGTCGTTCTCCAACGACGTGGGATACGCGTTGACCTACCTCAACGGCTTCGAGTATCCGTTGAGGTCCACCAATGGCGGCGTGACTTGGAGAATCGACAGTCCCTACTGGTCGGGTCCCTGGGCCGACGCGGGCGCGGGCGCGGTCTACATCAACGCCTACTCTGCGTCCACCGCCGTGGCCTACGGCAACCAGTGGCTCTACGTGACCACCGACGCCGGCCATCACTGGTTCCTCGCGGACCGACTTGGCGCAATCGAGGCCGTGGAACCACCCTTGCTCGAGTGGTGGATCACTCCAGCACTCCCACGCCGAGCCATGATCGTGGACGTCGCTCGGACCGGCACCGGTCAGCGAACAGGCGTCGTCATCTCACGCGCTCAGTACCAGTCGGTCAATGGGGGGCAGACGTGGACTCTGCTCCCAGCAAGCCGTTAGCCTCCCTCTAGAACGTCTAGGTAAGTGAATCCGGTTATGTCTGACTGCGACGCCCATGCGGTCGGGTGTACTCCACTGAAATTAATACCTGATCAGAATTGTGACTAGAAGGTGCGCTTGCACTTGGCCGCCGCTTCTCGCGTTCGGTGCCGCACCGTGCACGTCCCGTGACGATAGTGGGGCGCCCGTGATGGTCGTGTCGTATTCAGGGAACGCGTTAGGGCATAGGTGGCAGCGCTAACTGGGTGCAGCACCCGTCGAGCGCTCTTGATGCTCTTGGGCGTGAAGGCGCTCTTCACCACCCTCGTTGGGTGTGCGCCTCGCCGCACGCTCCTTGGAATCAAGAGTCGAGTCAAAAATCCCACCGGAGCATCCTCACCTCGAGTTCGCTTGGAATCCTGCGGTTTCTGGGAACCTCAGGAGTGACGCGACGATGCTCATCGGTTCACGACGGCAATCGGGCCGTAACTGATCGAGGCCAACAATGAACCACCGCTGAGGGCCGAAGCCTCCAGCAACGCGCCCGTCGTCGGATCGATGACTAGCTCCAAGGTCTCGGTCGAGGAGAGGGGCACGCTGAGCGCCGTACCCGTAGCCTCGAGCGGTGTGGTCACGGTGCCGATCAAACTCGTTCCCGGCAGACCGGCCGCTACCTGGTAGAGCGCCGAGCCGAGCTTGGCCGAGGCGTCGGGTAATTGGAGGAGTTGGGCGATGACTTGGACCTGCTGAACCGGGCTGCAACCACTGCCCGAAGCACTCGCGCCGACGGGGCAGCTCTGTGGCGTGGAGGACACGGTCCCGTCCGGGGCGATCTCTCCGGCGGCGAGCATCGCCGCGAGCGTGTTCGGGTCTGACGGGAGCGCGTTCACCCGCGCGACGTCCTGAGTGATCGAGGTCACACTCGAGCCGAGGTTGAATCCAAAGCCTGACCAGCCCACCACGGTGGCCGAAAAACCCCCGTACGCGCCCGGGTTCGCGTTCGCCGGATTGGCGTTGAGCGTGTTGTCGCTACCGCCCAGCGCACAGGGAATGAAAGGTCGACCCAGTGACTCCCAGCGAGCCAGGTCGGTCGCCGAGGCGAACCCACCGTTCAGGGCGACGGGCGACGGAGTGATGGTGACGTACGTCGCGCCGCTCGAACTTGTCCAACTTTCGACTGTGCCCGTTGAGCGGTACGTGATCGGCGCCGACCCCGCGGGCATCACGGGCGACGCGAATTGGCAGGTCGCCGCGACGGACTCGAGCTGGTGGTAGGACTGGCCCGGCGAGAGCGCGGGCAAGGCTGCGGCTGCCGCGTCCAGGTGGGCGGCTCGCGACAGTGTCGCCGCCGCGGCCGAGAGCGGGCTCGTCGTGAGAGTGCTCACCAACAGGACCCCCGCGGTCACCAGTGTGCCAATTGACCCGACGGCAATGAGCGGACGAGTACGTCGGCGTCGTGTGGGCGCCGCAACGGCGACACGACTCGTCAGGTCGCGCCAGGCGGCGTCGACGTCACCAGTGTCGAGTGTCCGCGCGGGGTCTAGCTCGCGGATCATGCGGTCCAGGTCGTGCGTCATCGGGGAACCTCCTGTGTTGTGTTTGTCTCGTGAGCGTGAAGTCGAGCCTCCAGCCGGCTCAGGGCGCGGTGGTAGCGGACGTTGACCGCACCCACACTGATGCCGAGGACCTCGGCGATCTCGCTGCGGGCCAGTTCATCCCAGTGGACCAGACGCACGATCTCGCGATCGATGTCAGAGAGGTCGTCGAGTGCGGCGACGAGCGCCTCGTGATCAGTCGTCGCGACCGGCCCGGCGGGGCGCTCTAACCACGAACGTTCACGGCTCTGTCGCCGTAGTTCCTTGCGACGGACGTTGGCCAATTCGAGGCTGGCGATTCGGATGACCCAGGCGATCGAGGGCTCGTCAACGGTGTCGAACTTGCGCCAGGCCACGGTGAAGGCTGCACTCGTCACGTCATCGACCAGACCGGCGGACGTGCGCCGCGCCACGTAGCGCCGAACGCGCTCGTAGTGCGTTCGGAAGAACTCCTCGAATCGCCCGTCGTTGCCCACTGGCCTGATTGTCACCATCACTCTCTATACGTCACGGGCGCCCTCGTCATTACAAAAAGGGGGGTCTCCAGTTCACGGCTCACCGGCCATCTCAAGTCCCGCCCACGAAACCACTCAAGGATGATGAAAGTGGATCAGTCCACTGGCGGGTGGAGTCCCCTCCCCCAGGTGAGACGACACTCGGAGCATCGGGGCGTTCTCTTCGCGCACCGCCCAGGTCACGAAGTCGGGCGAGTCACCCTGCGTCCGAAGCCACTCGAGCAGCTCCTCGAATGACCTCTGCGCGAAGCCGTGACCGCGCAGCCTCGGAGCGACGACGAAGCACTGCAAGTGCGTAGCGTAGAGCCGCTGATGTGGGCGATACGCCGCTGCGGCGATCAACTCGCCCTCGGCATCGCTGACTTGCACGATGGTAGAGCCACTAGCGTCACCCATCTGGGTCGGTGCAACTATCGCCAGGAAGTCCTCGGACTCACGCACCCACGGATCTCTCGGTTCCGGCGAGACGAAGTCGGCGAGCACCCAGAAGGAGCCGGCGCCCAGTCGACGAACGGTCACCTACGAGGTACCTTCGCGGACAACCTCTCTTCGACCTCCGGGCTCATCTCGCCGCTGAAGACTGCGCTGCTCACTGTGAGTCCCTTCGCGACAGTTCGATAGGCATTGATTAAGAACTCCACCGGTCGAGGATCTCCAAGCCGGATGGACTCAGCAACTGCCTCGCCGAACGCCTCCATGAAGCGCGCTCGATCACCCTGGTCGAAGTCAGCGAAAAACGCGTAGTCCCCCAGCAGTGCGCGGGGGGTGTCGGGGTGCACTGCGGCGACGCTCAGCTGGACGAAGCCGGCGGCATAGTCGAGAACTCGTTTGAGGTTGATATAGGCCCGCCAGGGAAGCATCGCCACCCCGTCGTCGTCTCCGGTGATGATCTCGACAACTTCGCGAGAGGCCATTGCCAGAACCTTCGGGTCACGTAGCTGCGACTTGCGGAAGCGGTGTTGGGGGGGCGTGCTTGACATGCGTCGTACAGTGTCGGTTGCCCACGAAGAGGCACTCAGTTGCCAAGACATAGCCAATAGATTACCAGAATTCAGACACTAAGAGCTCCAAACAGGGCTCTGAGAGTGGCTGCGACAGAAGAATTCCTGATCAAAGGCCCCTCCGTTAACGCTGCCCCTATTTATTTACCGTCCAGATTCAATCGAGCGTCGTGGGTCAATTTCAGAGCCCAAGTGCCCCTTGGCTCTTCACTTTCGTGAATCCCCCACCACGAGACTGTGGTGGCGACATCCAGATGCGACGCTACCGCGCTGAACCTGTCCGTTCTCGGTGCTGGCAACCCGGCCAGCAGCAGGGTCGGCGCAGACCGTCTTCAAGTTCCTCTTGTGTGCGGCGAATTCGACGTTCCCTGGTGAGATCTCTTTTGGCATCCTCCACCCAACATATGAATTCGTTGCGAGCCAATGGCGTGATATCGCGCCACGCGGCAAGCGCAACGGAATTCTTGGTCAACGCCTCTCGTAGATCCACCGGCAATCTGTGGACCACCCCACCCGGGACTCGCTGACTACCCATGGCCAGAAGCTAGCAACCCACGCAAGCCTTGGACATGGAGCGCCGAATTTTGGGCGAAGGCGCCGATGCGTTACGGTCTTTGGTAGGTATCTAAAGGACGTGATATGGCACAAGACCGCTCTTCGTTGACCAGCCTCGAGCGTGAAAAGGCATCGGTGTTCCACTCGTGGTCGGCGCAATCCACCATCAATCCACTCATGATCAAAGACGCCAAAGGGGTCTATGTCACCGATGAGAGTGGCAAGGTCTATCTGGATTTCTCCTCTCAATTGGTGAACACCAACATCGGTCACCAACACCCCTCGGTCGTGAAGGCGATTCAAGACCAAGCGGGGCTGTTGTGCACGATCGCACCGCAGCACGGTTACGAGGCTCGGTATAGGGCCGCCGAACTGATCCTCGATCACTCTTTTGACGGCGCCGCCAAAGTCTTCTTCACCAACGGCGGGACCGAGGCCGTTGAACACGCCGTTCGAATGGCGCGACTGCACACGGGTCGCCACAAGATCATGTCCGCCTACCGCAGTTATCACGGCGGCACGTCCACGTCGATCAACCTGACGGGTGACCCTCGCCGCTGGCCCAGTGACAACGGGACCGCTGGCGTCGTGCACTTCTTTGGGCCGTTCTTGTACCGTTCGGTGTTCCACGCGACCAACGAGGAAGAAGAGCGCGACCGCGCGCTCGAGAACCTCGAGAACACGATCCTCTTCGAAGGACCTTCGAGCATCGCGGCGATCATCCTCGAGACGGTGCCGGGCACGGCGGGGATCATGATCCCACCCAAGGGCTTCCTGCAAGGCGTACGCGCGATCTGCGACCGCTACGGCATTGTCTTCATCGCCGATGAAGTGATGGCCGGCTTCGGTCGTACGGGCTCGTGGTTCGCGTATCAACAGCACGACGTGACTCCCGACCTCGTCACCTTCGCCAAGGGCGTGAACTCTGGTTACGTCCCGCTGGGTGGCGTGGTGGTGAACGAGGCCATCAACGCCACGTTCAGCGACCGCGTGTATCCGGGCGGTCTCACATACTCGGGCCACCCCCTCGCCTGCGCTGCGGCAGTTGCCTCAATCGAAGCAATGCAGAATGAGCACATTGTCGAGAACGCGAAGCGGATAGGTGACGAAGTCCTACGACCTGGACTCAACGAACTCGCACAGCGTCATCACGTCATTGGTGACGTGCGCGGGGTGGGCGTGTTCTTCGCCCTCGAACTCGTCACTGACCGTTCGAGCAAAGAGCCCCTCGCGCCCTACGGAGGAACGTCGAGCGCGATGAACGAGATCGTGGCGGCGTGTCGCAACGAAGGCCTCCTCATCTTCTCGAACTACCACCGCTTGCACGTAGTGCCGCCGTGCACGATCACCGACGAAGAGGCGAGGGAGGGCCTCGCGCGTCTCGACCGCGCGCTCGCCGTCGCCGACAAGTACTACACCGGAACCAAGTGAGCATCGATCAACGAAGGATTCAAGTGGCGTCGCGGCTTCGCGAGCTCGGCCACGAATTCGTCTCGCGTGAGCTCGACGAAGAAGAACTCGAGCAGATCGAAGCGCGGATCAATGAGGTGCTCCAACTCGTGAGTGCGGGTGAGCCGCGTCAACGCACCCTGCCGGTCGGCTCACTCGAGGACTTCAAGATGGCGGTACCCGTCGAGGGCCAGCGCGAACGACACCAACTCTTCAGCGACTCCATTGTCTCGGGGGGAGCCAACCCCATGGGTCTCGGCGCTTCACTGTGGCGCGAAGGGGATGTCGCGGTGATGGAGGTGTCCCTGGGCGACGCATTTGAAGGAGCCCCCGGACGCGCCCACGGAGGCATCGTTGCAGCGCTCATCGATGAGACGATGGGTCTCGTGCTCGCCATCAATGAGGAACTGGCCTTTACCGCACAGTTGGACATCACCTACGTCGCACCGACGCCGATCAATCAGCCCATCACGGCGCGTGCGTGGCTCGCGAAGCGAGACGGCCGCAAACTCTCGATCTCGGCCAAAGTCGAGGCGGGGACGCTGGTGATCGCCGAAGCCAATGCCCTCTTTATCGCCGTTGACCCGCAAAAGTTCCTCGATCGACTCTCCTCTGCCACTTCGTGAGGTGACGCAGTAATTCCCGCCATGTTGTCACTGACCCGCAGATTTCGCTCGAGCAAAGTACCCAACACCACCGCCGACTTCTGGTTCCTCAAGATCCTCACGACCGCGATGGGCGAGTCGACCTCGGACTTCTTCGTACACCGATTCTCGCCGGTGCTCGCGGTGCTCGCGGGCGGCGCGGTGTTCAGTGTCGCGCTCTACGCTCAACTTCGCGCGCCGCGCTACCTCGTCACGACCTACTGGTTCGCGGTCGTGATGGTCAGCGTCTTTGGCACCATGTGTGCCGACGCCGTTCACGTAGGTCTCGGCGTCCCCTACGTCGTTTCCGCCGCCTGCTTCGCGCTCGCACTCGCCGCGATCTTTGTAACGTGGCGCGCCTTCGAGTCGACGCTCTCGATCCACAGCATCACGACAACACGACGCGAACTCTTCTACTGGGCGACTGTCACCGCCACCTTCGCTCTGGGCACCGCCGCCGGCGACATGACTGCGTACACGCTGAATCTCGGCTTCTTCAGCTCAGCCGTGTGGTTCAGCGTCCTGCTGGCGCTTCCCGCGCTCTACTTCGCGCTCACCCACAACAACGCCATCGCGTCGTTCTGGTTCGCGTACGTGCTCACGCGTCCCGTCGGCGCATCCTTCGCCGACTGGTTCGGCGTCTCGACACTACGCGGTGGCCTCGATTGGGGCCCGGGGAATGTCGCGATGGCGCTAACCCTGCTCATTGTCATCAACGTGGCGCTGCTCGCTCGACGGGCTTCGTCTCAAATGAGGAACACCGTCATTAGGCTGTAGTCATGCCCGCTGTCTCTGTCGATAATCCACTCGAACTACCACGTCTCGTCGCCGCGAAGCCCGACGATCGTGCTCGTCGGGTCAAGTCCATCACCACCGCACCCCGTGGACTCGAGGGTGAGGGGTTCCCGGTCCGTCGAGCGTTTGCGGGCATCGACCTGGCCGAACTCGACCCCTTCATCCACATGGACCAGATGGGCGAGATCGATTACGGACCCGGCGAGCCCAAAGGTACGCCTTGGCACCCTCACCGCGGGTTCGAGACCGTCACCTACATGATCGAAGGCACGTTCCTGCATCAGGACTCCATTGGTGGCGGCGGAATGATCCAAAACGGCGCAACCCAGTGGATGACCGCCGGCGCGGGCATCTTGCACATCGAGCGACCACCAGACGCGCTCATCGACTCGGGTGGACTCTTCCACGGTATCCAGCTCTGGGTCAACCTTCCTTCGAAGTTGAAGATGACCTCACCGCGCTACCAGGACATCGGGTCGAACGCGGTGACATTGTTGACCAACGAGAACGGTGACGCCATCATTCGCGTGATTGCGGGATCGCTCGGCGACGTCCAAGGCCCTGGTTCCACGCACACCCCCATCACACTGGTGCACGCCACTCTTTTGCCGGGAGGGCAACTGGTACTGCCGTGGAATCGCGAGTACAACGCGCTGACGTACGTCCTGAGTGGCCGCGGCACGGCCGGCCTCGAGCGCGACGCCCTCGAAGAGGGGCAGATGGCTGTGCACGTCGACGGTGACGTGGTCGTCCTGTCGGCCAATGAGACTCAGGATTCACGCACGGAAGCCTTCGAGGTTCTGATCCTCGGTGGCGAGCCGATACGCGAACCGGTGGCGGCGTATGGCCCCTTCGTCATGAACACACGAGCAGAACTCCAGCAGGCCTTCGAGGACTACCAGGCGGGCCGACTCGGCCAGATACCGGCCGATCACATCTAATTCGATGTGACCGATCCGTCACGGTGCACCAAGAAGGTGCCGGTGGCCCGACTGACAAGTTTGCCCTCTTCACTCGTGATCGTCGCTTCGGCGTAGGCGACCTGACGAGTGAGTCGCACCACCTCACCACGCAGCGCGTAACGCGTGTCCTGCATGGCCGGTCGAAGCAGTTCGGTGGTTATCTCGATTGTCGCCTGCGTACGATCGCGGCCCGATAAAGCGCTGTTGATCGCGAAGTTCATCGCCGCGTCGAGCAGCACCGAATGCACGCCAGCCTGCACCGAACCGTGGGGGTTGCAGGCGAGCTGTGGCGGCGTGAAGGTGCCGGTCACCCAGCCCAGATCCTCCCCGTCGACGCCGTACTCTTCGAAAGAGCCACCGAGTGCGTCGATGATGGCCATCCCCCCGTTACCCAGCCAGCGATCCATGTTCTTGGTGCCACTCACGCTTTCGACGCTACTCCCACACCACGTCTAGGCTCCGCGGTGGGGATTTCCCGCGCTCGAAGAAAGGTAGTTCCATGCACACAGCGGTCATAGTTGATGCAGTTCGCACCCCGGGGGGCAAGCGAAATGGGAAGCTCAAGAACTGGCATGCGGTCGATCTGGCCTCAGAGGTGCTTCGCGCACTCGCCAGCCGCAACAACCTCGACCCCGCGCGCATTGACGACGTCATCATGGGCTGCGTCTCGCAGGTCGGTGAGCAAGCCTTCAACGTCGGACGTAACGCCGTACTCGCCGCCGGGTGGCCCGAGTCCGTGCCCGCAACGACCATCGACCGACAATGCGGCTCCTCCCAGCAGGCGTTGCACTTCGCCGCGCAGGGCGTCATGTCGGGCGCGTACGACATCGTGGTGGCGGCGGGTGTCGAGGTGATGAGTCGCGTGGCCATGGGTTCATCCATTGGCAAGGACTCCGGATTCCCCTTCGGGCCTCGAGTGCACGAGCGCTACGAACCAGTCGGGGGATTGAAGAACCAGGGCATCGGCGCCGAGATGATCGCGGACCAATGGGGCATCTCTCGCGAGGAACTCGATGCGTTCTCCGCTGAGAGCCATCGCCGCGCCGCGCGTGCCACCGCCGAGGGGCGTTTCGAACACGAGATCATCCCCATCTACGTGCGCGACGAAAACGGTGAACTCACGAGTGATCTGATGGCCAGCGACGAAGGCATCCGGCCCGACTCGAGCGTCGAGACGCTCGCCACCTTGAAACCCGCATTCCAAGAGAACGGCAAAGTGACCGCCGGCAATTCCTCACAGATCACCGACGGTGCTTCGGCGGTACTCATCATGAGCGAAGAGAAGGCCCGAGAACTCGGCTACACCCCGCGCGCACGATTCCACGCCTTCGCCCTCGCGGGTGTTGATCCGGTGACGATGTTGACCGGTCCCATCCCCGCCACTGCCAAGATTCTTGAACGCACCGGACTGAGCATGGACGATATTGACCTGGTTGAGATCAATGAAGCGTTCGCGTCGGTGGTGCTCGCCTGGCAGAAAGAGCACAAGGTCGATCTTGACAAGGTGAACGTCAACGGCGGAGCAATTGCATTGGGTCATCCTCTTGGCGCGTCGGGCGCGAAATTGTGCGCGACCTTGCTGAATGAACTCGAGCGCACCCAGGGTCGCTACGGTCTCATCACCATGTGTGAAGGCGGCGGACTCGCCAACGCCACCATCATCGAGCGTCTGGGCTAGGCGAGCTCAGCGATACTGGGTAGCGAGATAGAACGCGCTGAACATCGACACCAGGCCGAGAACCAAGTACCACGACGACGTAGAGCCCGGCAACACCTGCAGGTAGTTGAGCGTGATCACGAGCAGTCCAAAGACCATGAGGTCAACGAGGAGCCAGCCGTACCAATGGGGACTGTGGTCAGCGCTTGGCGGTCGTTTGGTGGTGACGCGCCCCCGCTTTTCAGCGGTGACGTAACGCCCGACAGTCTTTGCTTTGCTCTGCTTGGACTGGGACTTTGCCATAAGGACCGATGTTATCGAACCTTGAGGTGACTCAGCCGCTGCCCGGTTGCGTGCTCGTATCACACACCGACAAATCGACCGTCGAGTTGTAGAGGACCGAAGTGCCACCCGACGGGTTCTGTGACAACACGGTCCCGATCTGACTGGGCGAACACAACGTGGGGTCGGCCGACGAGACTGAGGTCTGCAGACCCTGCGACTGCATTGTCGAGACGGCCGCGGACTGTGTTGAGCCGACCACATCGGGGACGTATACGTTGCACACCCCTGATGAGGTCACGAGCGTGATCGACGTGCCAGCCTTTACTTGGGTTCCGGCCGCCGGATTCGTGCCGACGACGAGGCCCGACGCCACGGTGTTCGAGCACTTCGTGCTGGTGGTGGAGCTCACGCTCAGACCCTGTTGGACGAGTGTCTGAGTCGCGGCAACCTGGGTCTGACCCGCTACCGGTGGCACCGCGTAGGTGGTGGTCGGGGCGAGGATCGTGAGCACGACCTTGTCACCCGTCCTCGCACTGGTGCCGGCCACTGGCGACTGGGAGAGCACCGTATTGGGTGCCGCACCACTCGTGGAGGTCGTGGTCTGTGTCACGGAGTACGCAAGGTTCTTCTGCTGGAGAAGCGTCTCGGCCGCACTCAACGACATATTGGTGACGTTGGGCACCGTGACCGGTTTCGTCGAAGTGCCCAAACTCACCTTGAGCGACACCGACTCGCCCGAGGAGACCTTCTTGCCGGCGCCGGGTGTGGTTGACACGACGGTGCCCTTGGGCTGATTCGATTGGATCAGTTTCACTTCACCGATCTGCAGACCGTTGGAGCGCAGCGTCGAGGTGGCCGAGGAGATTGACTGACCGATGACATTGGGCATTGAAGTGATCGTGGTCGTCTTGTTGGTCAAGAGGTAGTAACTCAGTCCCGCAATCGCGATCAACAAGATGACGACGACCGACGTGATACCCGAACGGTTCCCACGACGTCGACGAACATCGGTGCGAGGTCCGCTCATCACAGGCACCGACTGGGTGCGCTCGCCCGCTGAGACCGCCGAGACCGCCCGGGTGGCGTCGGCACCGAAGAAGGCGCCTTCGTATCCTGCGGCGCGCACGGGTTGTCCCTCGGAGAATCGCAGGAGGTCCGCGCGGAACTCGTCGGCGGACTGGTAACGCTGGCTGGGCGATTTGGCCAAGGCGTACATGACAATTGCCTCGAGGTCGCGTGGCACCGTGTCGTTGAACTCAGAAGGGTGTGGCACCGTTCCGTGGACGTGTTGACTTGAAACGGCCACCGGCGAGTCTCCGATGAAGGGAGGTCGACCGACGAGCATCTCGAACAACACCACACCCAGCGAATAGACGTCACTGCGTCCATCGACCGCAGCGCCCTCGGCCTGTTCAGGTGAGAAGTACGTAGCGGTACCCATCACCGATCCGGCTTCGGCGAGATGATCCTCACTCGCGACCGCCTGAGCGATGCCGAAGTCTGTCACCTTCACCTGACCGTCACTCGTGATCAAGATGTTGCCCGGCTTCACGTCACGGTGAACAACACCGTTACGATGCGCGTAGCCGAGCGCCGCAGCGACCTGGGCGATGATCTGCGTCGAACGCGAAGGCGTGAGGGTCTTAGAACCACGCAACACATCAGCGAGCGATGTACCCTCGATCAGTTCCATCACAATGAAATACGTGCCACGATCCTCACCCCAGTCAAAGACCGGGACGATGTTGGGGTGTGAAAGATTGGCGGCCGCTTGAGCCTCGCGACGAAAGCGCTCGACGAACAGAGGGTCGGCACTCAGCTCGGGATAGAGAATTTTGAGCGCCACCGGGCGGTTTAACAACAGGTCCTGCGCACGATAAACAAGCGCCATGCCACCTCGGGCGATGAGGTGCGTGACCTGGTATCGATCGGAGTAGATCCTGGGGTCGCTAACGGGCTCCATATCCGCTCTAGCCTAGGCCCTCGCCCCGAAGTCCATCATTCGTGGAGCCCGTCGCCCAGGTGACGATTCGGTTACGACACCCACACGAGTCCCCATCGGTGCCGCCACTCGAACCCAAACGGTTCCGGTCATGATCGTCGTGCCGCAAATCAGCCACCCCGACGCCAAAGAACCGCTCACGTTCAGCCAGCCTTCGAGGTGGTTGGGGTGACGTGGGCGGTCGTCGTCGTCGCGGGGACCGAGGTCGAGGTGGTGGTGGTGCTCTGACCGAGTTGCCACGCGTCGTGCAAGGAACCGGCGTAATTGATCGCCGCCGTCAGTGACGGCTCGCTGATCGTCGCGCCCAGCGCGATTTGATCGGTGGTTCGAAGCTGGCGCGACAGGTACGGCGTGTCGAGAATCTTGATCGGCTTGTACCACAGGACACCGTTGGGCTGTCCTTGGTACACGGCGATCTTCCCGTTGTCGTTCGCCAGGTAGTAGGTCGAGTAGGCGTACCAGTGCACCACGGCGAAGAAGCCCGCGACGATGGCGAGAAAGAACGCCACGCCGAGCCACACGCGCCACGTGAAGCGCCTGCGACGAGAGCGAGAGAGGCTGGGCTTCGCACTCTGCGCGACCGGCGGCACGGGAGCGACGAGTGTCTTCTTGATGGGTGCCGAGGTGACCTCCACCTCATCAAACTCGAGGAGGACGACCGAAATGTTGTCCCGGCCGCCCGCGTGTCGGGCCGCCGCGATCAGATGTGTCACCGCTTCGTCGAGCGGGACCGGCGAACTGGCGAGGCGAGCCAACTCCTCGTTGGAGAGTTCGTTCGAGAGTCCGTCGCTGCACAACAAGACTCGGTCACCGGGCATGGCGATGACGCTCATGACGTCGATGTCGATGCTCTCCTCGACACCAACACCGCGGGTGAGCTGGTGACGTCGTGGATGGGTCGCCGCCTCTTCGGGTGTGAGACGACCCATTCTCACCCACTCCTCGGCGACGCTGTGATCCTCGCTCAATTGACGTAGGGCGCCGTCTCGCAACTGATACGCGCGCGAATCTCCGACGTGGAACAAAGTGGGTGAGACAACGCCCGCTTCGTCGTGCGTCAGACCGAGCACGATGGCGGTCGTGCCCATGCCGAAGTGCTCCGGGTTCTCTCGCGCCTCTCGCAGCACCGCACGGTTGGCGGCTTCCACCGCGCTGTGCAGGCCCTCGACCGTTGGATCGTTCAGATAGCCGTCGTAGATCACCTCGACCGCCAACGCTGATGCGACTTCACCTGCCGCGTGACCGCCCATCCCGTCAGCCACAATTGCGAGCGAGTCGTCGACAAAGATTGCGTCCTGGTTACTCTCTCGAACCAGGCCGGTGTCAGTTGCGGCGGCGTAACGCCAACGCGTCAACGAACCACCTCGAACAAGACACCACCGACCTGGACGATGTCGCCCCGTTCCAAGTGGACTCGCCCCTTCACCAGCTCTTGGTTCACGTATGTGCCGTTCGTCGACCCGAGGTCCTCGATCGAGAGGTCGCCGCCGTCATTCGCAACCCGTGCGTGACGCGACGAGAGAAAGTTGTCGTCGAGTCGAAGATCGCACTCGGGACTCCTCCCAATCACAATCGCTGTCTCGATGTCAATCCGTTCACTCTCGCGCTCAAGTGGTTCAATGAATTCGAGTGCCAGGTCGATTGACTTTCGACGACGACCTGTCCCGGCCTCTCCGACTGGTCGCGCCTCAACGGACGCCACGCGCAAGACGCGCGCAAAGAACAACACGGCGATTGCCATCACCAGAACCTGCAGCGGACGTACCACTGCTGCGTAGTTCGTCGTAGCGACGAAACCACTCAAGCGAACTCAATTCGAATGTGCAACGTCCCCACCGTGACGTCGTCGCGAGGAGAGAGCGACACGGCGGTGATCCGGTGGCCGTTGACAAAGGTCCCGTTGGTGGATTGCAGGTCTCGTATAGCCACACCGTCCTCGGTGCGCCAAATTTCAGCGTGGTGACGCGAAACGTTGGTGTCATTGATGACTATTGCGGCGTCCGGGCTTCGACCAATTATCAAGGGGTGCTCACCCACGGGGAACTTGCGCCCGTCGCTCGTGATGAGCCGGGGCTGGCTGTCGCCACCGACAAACTCGGTCTTGACCGCCACGTCACCAACCTTGATGTCATCGTCAATGAAGATCTCGACCACGACCGGGCCCACAAAGCTGAAACCCTCGCTCACCGCGTGTTGGCGCACGGTCTCCTCGAGCTCACTCACCAGAGCCTTCTGAAAGCCTTCGAACCTATGAGCGTCTTCAGGGCCTATCCATACTTGGATCTGATTTGGTGAGATCGGTCCCTGCGTCGAGAGACGTCGGGTCAGATCCACCTCTCGCACGATGCGCGACCCGATCTCGACTGGCTGGAGCGCGTTCTTAAAAGGACGCGAGAGCGTCCGCTCAAAGATTCGCTCCAGGCGATTTTCGACTTTCCTCAAAACCATGACATCTGTAACTGTACCGGTAGGTTCGAAACCTGTAGAGCCCGAGTAACAATGCTTTGAGAGTTGGAGTATTGTTGCGTGTTCCCAGGGCGAGTGGCGAAATTGGCAGACGCGCAGGCTTCAGGTGCCTGTATTCGAAAGGATGTGGGGGTTCAAGTCCCCCCTCGCCCACTCCGTGACCCGTGTCCCGTTTAGTGGACCACGGATGTGAAGGTGCGAGACGCTCGATTCGAAGTTGAAATTCGTGGAGCCGCAATGGGTGAAGATCGTGGTTTCTTGCGTTTGTCGCTCGAGCTCCACTGTCGGTCGAGTCCCAACGGCGCTCATGTACGGGTCTCGCTACATCTGAGAGTCAAAGTTCAATCCCTTGGTCGCCACGATCCTTCCTATGCGAGCGCTCGAGGACCTGTCGGAGAATCGGGAGTACCGCACGGTCTTTTTCGCGGCCGGCTGCTTCCTTGGAACGAATGACGTCGGCGAGCGCAGCCACGAAGATCGTCACGGTGTCGGTAATTTGCTCTCGAGTAGCTGAACGTCGCAAGTCGTCGTAACCTCGTGTCCCATCGGGAAGAAGTGCGATGTCGAGATAACCGTGCTTGGTCACGAAAGTCCAGGTCGTCCATTGTCCGAATGTTCGCTCATCGAGTGGTATCACCAATGGTTCTTCCAAATCAGGAACTCGAAGCTTGGCGTCAAGTTCCTTCAACGCGGCCGCGAGCCTCGTGAAGTTTTCGCGGGTACGTGCCGGCGTGACGTCGACGTCGCGAGTGACGTAGGGGGATCCGCGCAACTCGGCGGCGAGTCCACCAATGACGACGTAAAGAACGTGATGACGCTCGAGTACCTCAAGGATTTCGTCGGGACGATAAGGGATCATGTCAGGCACGGCGTCTCGCCTTCACCTTTTCACGCTGTTCGTGGAACCGAACACGGGCGATGAGATCTGCGAATCTTTCGGCCGGCGTCATTCGAAGATGCTGATCGATGATCGTCACATTGGAATCATCAAACTTGGACATGAAGAATGTGAGATCGAATCCACACGCGCGAACCACCTCGCGCAATGTCTCAAGACTCGGTGAGACCTCGTCTCGTTCCCAGCGGGCGATCACGGATTGAGCCTTGGCGAGGCGAGCACCCAATTCGCGTTGCGTGAGGCCTGCCCGCAATCGAGCCTCTTTGATTAGGTCTCCGGTCACCATATGGCCACTATAGTACAAATATGTACTTTCCAGGTCTTGCGGGGGCGTGATTGTCATTTGAAGCCCAACGGTCGTCGCTTGGGCACCTTCGAAAGGCATTCAATTCTCTTCCGCAAATGCTCTGTTGAGTGCGGTCGTCGATGGCGCTCCAGGGAACGTGGGCTATCGGTTCTTATTGTGTCCCTCAAGGTCCACTAAAGGTTGGTCGTAAACCGATCAGTTCCGTTCGGCGAAGCCCGCCGGCGGGTGTCTCCAAGCCGTCCGCCGGCTCCTCGCAATCACCGACCACGCGCAGTCGCCGCATTGGCCGCGCGGCCGCAGTGGGCCACCAGCCCCGCTCTACGAACGAGTCGTGAGGCGACGCTGCGAAGAATGAGTCGAAATGGAGAAGCAGATTCCAGGTGGGTCCGGTAATCTTCGCGACAACGTGCAGTCGTCGGGAATGGAGGACGTCGTGAGCACCACTTTCAGTAAAGAAGAGCGCGCCGCAATGAAGGCAGCGATAGCCGAAGAGAAGGCCGCCAAAGCGGGCGCGGACCTAGAAGCGGCGTGCCTTCGCGCCATTGGCGACATGACCGGCACGGACAAGGAATTGGCAGAAACGCTCCACGAATTGGTGAAGAAGCACACAAAGCTCAGCGCTAAGACCTGGTACGGCATGCCCGCGTATACGAATAGCGAAGGGAAGGTGGTCGTGTTCTTCCAGAGTTCGGCCAAGTTCAAGGTCCGTTACGCAACTGTTGGTTTCCAAGACGCGGCGCACCTGGACGAGGGAAGTTTCTGGCCGACCACGTACGCGGTCACCAAGTTGACGACCACCGGAAAGAAGCAGCTGGTGGAGTTGTTGAAGAAGGCGGTCAGCTGATCGTCGTTTCCGGTGTCGCCCCCTTCAGGCAACGACGTCCCCGATTCAACAGGCTCGACGGAGTGAAGTGGGCGTGATTCACGAGTGTGCTGAGTAGGACGAGGTGAGTGTCGTGGTCCACCGCGGCAAGTAGTCAAGTGGTGTTGGTGGTTCATCCACCTTGCAGGAGCTGTCGTCTACTTCTTTCGACTAGAGATATTGTGCTTCACGGCTTCGCGTACGAGGGCGGTGAGTGCGACTGGGTCGATGGATTCACCCTCGCGGACGTCAATGGCGCGTCGAACCTTGCCTTCGAGACTCGAATTGAACAGCCCCGATGGGTCGTCCAGCGAGGCACCCTTCGCGAAGGTCATCTTCACCACCTTTTTGTAGACCTCCCCGGTACAGATGATTCCGCCATGAGACCACACCGGATTCTCCCATTTCCACTCCTCGACGATTTCGGGATCGGCTCGTGTGATGAGAGCACGAAGACGGGCCAGTGTCTCTCCTCGCCAGTCATCCAACGCCTTAATTCGTGCGTCGATCAATTGCGTGGGCGTGTGGGTGTCTTGTGCTTTCGGTGTATTCACGTTCTCTGATTAGCACACGAGCGCGGCACCGCCACACGAAGGACCTCGTTCCTCGCATGTGAATCCCAGCCATTCGGCCCGTCTGGCCGTCATCCGAGGTCCAAGATTTTCGTACCATCGACGGGACATGGCACGGCGTTCAATGATCTCTCGACGAGAACCAGCGCAACAGCGAATGACGTGATTGACTGGCGAGGCGCTAGGGACCCGTCCCCTCGGCGACGACCTGCCAACCCGACGCCAACTTCGCCACCGTCACGAAGTGCGTGGGGGAACCCACGACCGGGTAGGGCTTATGTGTTGCTTCGACCATCACCGCGGCGCTGGCGCTCGCGGGCACTGAGCCGACGTACCCGCTCTTTGATCCGTCCGCGTTCTTGCAGTAGTGAACGCCCGTTGTCTGCTGGGATACGTTGAGCACCCATTCTTGGTTCTTGAAGAACGTGACCGGCTCAAGATGCTTCTCAACGTAGTACTGGGTGACCACCGCACGCACGGCTGGATCCAGCGCGACCACTGGAGAGGTATCGAGTGACCAACACGCCAAGAGCGAAGCCGTGGGTGTCACTGCATTCGAAGCCAGTGACGCTGGACCGTCTCCTGCAACATTTCTTGCGACGACCTTGAAGGTGTAGGACGTTCCGTTCGCCAGACCCTTCACGGTGCACGACGTTCCGGTGGTGGTGCACGACTTCGCACCGGGTTGTGACGTGACGCTGTAACGCTCGATCATCGCGCCTCCGTCAGTGCGTGGGACCGACCACTGCACTTTCGCACGCGCATCACCCGCAAGCGCATGCACCGATTGGGGAGCCGAAGGAACCGACGCCGTCGTACGCAGCGCGTAGAACAGGACACCTCCGATAACAGCGAGGACCACGAGCACCGTGGCGATCACCGTCGAACGCTGCCAGTACGGCTTGCTCATTGAGGACCTCCATCACTGTGGCTCTAATTCCGTCATAACACGGACCCACAGAGGCCAAAAGTCCTCTTCTCGCGTCATCTGGGACCCGTCCCTACATCCGTGTCACGGCCGTCACAGACTGATCTTGGCCCCTCGCGACGCCAAGTTCATCCGGGACCGCTCCTGTGCATGAAGTACCCACATGCTCGTAGACCACGTGCTGAAGACATAGGAACGTTCGAGGTGCGGCGGTGAAGTCGGGTCGCTCGACGCACACAGTGTCCTTCGACCAAGGACGTCGCCGTCAATGAATTCGTCGACATGTCCTAGCCAGCCGAGACGCGCCAAAAAGGGCACTCGTCGTTGCCGCTATCAACACACCGAGCGTCACCACCACAGGGGGTGACCAAGGTGACACCGCTACGCCGGGAGTGGTGCCCTGAAAGAACCAGGGGGCGTGAAGACTCATCTGCGCGATCCATAGTGAAGCGCCCGTCGCGACGGCGAGCGTCGTGACACACACCGCAAGCGCAATCGTGCCCTCTGTTCGCAGCACCCCGGGACTGAGCTCGAGTTGTGTGACGACGACAATCGCACCCCGCGTCACGGCGGCGATGGTGAACACCACCGCGCACGCGTAGAGCAGGAACGCAGCGACGTACATGTGGTCTGCACCGTTTCTTTGGGCCTGGTCCAGATGATGCGCCCAGAGACCAAGCGCAGCGGTGGCCACCGCGAGCGTGACACCCGTTAGCGCCAGTCCCGCGAAGAGCCGGCGCACACGCAGCCAACCACCACCTCGAAGAAAACGAACGAATGCCGGTACCGCGATGCCAGCTCCGACGGCGACGAAGAGTGATCCAACGAGTCCCGCCGCTGCCACCACGTCGTACGCCACCTGAGCCAGGGTTCGCGAATTCGAGGGTAAGGCGTTCGAGAAGTGCTCGGCGCTCTTAGAGAAACTCATGACCCCCACGGACGTGAGTGCCCACGCGACGAGCACAACCAATGATCCCGTGCGTCGCCGCACGTTCGGTGAGCTGCGTTCGCCGATCAACCCTGAGTAGTGGCCACGCTCACGTAACCCCGACAAGGCAATCGATCGACGAAGCGAGAGGGGGAGCGGTCCCTCGCCGAAGCCTTCGTGCACGAGTGCCACGAACTCGTCACCATAGCGCTCACGCCATTCTTTGGGGTACCAACGCAGCACTGAGAGAACGTCTCGATCGCGTCTCACGTCGTTGACCCTCCGACAAGTCGAAGTCGAGCTGCGCCAACTTCTGCCAGACGTCGCATCTGCGCGTTCGCTTCGCGCAGTGCAGCTACACCCGACGACGTGATCCGATAGGGTCGGCGGCGATCAACGCCCGTCATTGGTTCGATGAGTCCGAGTTCCTCAAGTCGGGCAATCGCGCCGTAGAGCGTGCCTGGGCCTAGGGTCACACCCGCAAAGTCCTCGATGTCTCGCAAGAGTGCATAACCATGCTTGGGCCCCGAAGCCAGACTCGTGAGCAAAAGTGTCGGTGGATCGTTGGGCCGACGAAGTAGGTGTTGTGAGTTTTTAGCCACGATCAGAGAGTACTACGTCAGACGTAGTAGTGCAATCTACGTGTCAGGCAATTTCTCGCACTCACGTGCATAAGTCCTGGCTACTACTAAGAAATTCGACCTGCTGAATGGCGCCAGCGCACCTCAGCACGCGCCGGCATTCCCCGAGCGTGAGCGTCTCAAACGAGCCGCGCCATTTCACGGCCATCACGTGACGCCGTTCGCGATCGTCAATGCACTGTCGCTACAACGCGATTCGAGGGTCGTCGGACTTCGACACGTCGGTCGTGACCTCTGCGGTGGGCGCGTTGTGAGCGATCGGCACTACGAGGCGAAAGGTGCTCCCGCGACCGATGGCGCTATCCAATTCGATATGGCCGCCGAGGCTGAAGGCCGCGCTACGCGCAATGGTCAGTCCGAGACCAGTACCACCGCTAATGCGGTCACGCGCCTCCTCGGTTCGATAGAAGCGATCGAAGATCCTCTGCTGGTGCTCGGGCGCGATGCCCGGACCGGTGTCGGTCACCGACAGCACCACGTGGTCGTGCACCTTCTCACCGCGAATACTCACGCTCTCGCCCGAGGGGGTGTAGCGAAACGCATTAGTCAAGAAGTTCCTCATCACCGTCTCGACGAGTCGTCGGTCGGTGCGCAGCGACATGTGCTCACACTGGTAATCGAGCACCACACCGGACTCTTGCGCCGTTGTCGTGAATTCCTGGTAGAGGGACCGACAAATCTCTTCGATGTCGATGTCCTCGCGTTCTGCGCCGTAGGGCGTGTCGATATTCCTGAGTTGAGTGAGTTCATCAAGCAGCTCCGAAAGGCGGCTGGTCTGACTCTCGATCATGGACTGGGCTACGTCCTTCGCCACGGTTCCATCAATGACCGCTTGGGCAAATCCCGAGATCGCTTGAATTGGCGTGGCGACCTCGTGGGCCAAGTCCGCCAGGAACTCACGTTGGTCGCGATCGAATGATTCGAGTCGGCTCGCCATGGTGTCGAACGCGCGTCCTAAACGCGCGATTGGCTCGGGCCCACCTCCACCCACGCGAACGGTGAAATCCCCGAGCGAAACGCGCTCGGCGGCGAGCACCGCCTGATCAACTCGTTCTCGCGTCTCACGACTCAAAGTGCGGTCTGCAATGCCAACACTGGCGAGGACGACGAGCAAGACGGCGAGCGCAACGTAGACGAACTCAATCGGTGGATCGAGGCTCGTGTCGACGGCACTGGTCACCGTCAGCGTGCCGCCATCTATCGGGACCGAAGCCCGGGTCGATGTCACATCCTTCTCGATCGGCACGCCTAGCGAGAAGGTGCCTGACGCGCTGTGCACCGTCACGTGCTGCTTCTCCGCAATGAGCAGTTGATGGAATGACCTCAAGTTCGCGGCCGAGGGCGGACTCCCCACGTTGTTCGCCAGCACCCTCGCGATAGCGGCGTCTTCGATGAGCTGACTCTTCGTGTTGTTCTTCGAACCCAACGATCCAACGATGAAAAAAGTGACCAGCAGCGCGACAATCGTGGTGGCGACGCCGACGGCGACGACTCGGGTTCGAAGGCTCGTTGACATCGGGTCTCTCACGACGTCTCCAAGCGATAGCCCACCCCTCGAAGCGATGTCACCTTGAGCGAGGGACCGATCTTCTTGCGCAGTGACGCCAGATGGACGTCCACGGTCTTTTCAACAACGTAGGTCGTGGGCCACGCCTCACGCAGGAGATCGGTGCGGCTGATGGCGCGATTCGGATGACGTGCGAGCGCCATCAGGAGATCGAATTCTCGGCGCGTCAGTTCTACTCCGGCGCCGTTCACAGTGACCGTTCGCGACGACGGATGAATAACGATCTCTCCCATCTGCACTACGCGCTCGTCACTCTCAGTGAGAACTTTTGCACGTCGCAAGTGCGCCGAGACTCTCGCCACCAATTCGGGAACGGAGAACGGCTTGGTCACATAGTCGTCGGCGCCGAGACGAAGTCCGGCGATACGCTCACCCTCTTCTCGACGTGCCGTCAGCAGGATGATGGGGACGCTAGAGGTGACGCGTATACGCTTCACCAACTCAATGCCATCAAAGCCGGGCAGCATCACATCGACGATCGCGAGGTCAATGTCACCCGCCTCGAGAAGGGAGAGCCCGGCGGGGCCGGTCGCGGCTTCAAGGACCTCGTAACCCTCGGCTTCGAGATACGGACGCACGAGCGCGCGCAGCGGTACCTCATCGTCGACAAGGAGTATCCGAGGAGCGTCCACGTTCGAAGCCTAACGACGCGCACTCGCGCCGTCATCGCCTCGGTGCACGATGTCGTTAGCGATGTCGCGAGAGGGTACTGCGAGTTATCTGTCAATTGTTCGGCCCTTTACCGTTTGATAATTGAACGCCGGTACAACTGAATCAAGGAGAAAGTCAGTGTGAGGGACACGCTGGCGAAGACAACATGATCATTGCCCTACTCACCATTCCATTTGCACTTCTCGCGATTGCGGTCGCGGTTGTTCCGTTGGTCGTCGCAATGCGATACGAGCGCACATACGAGGCACTCGCGCCAAGCGTCGAACCATCACCGGAAGGCTCGGCGCTCGCTGAGACCCCCAAACTCGAACTAGCGGCATAGCCAGTTCGTTATTGCCGCTGACCCGATCGTTGCCTCCCACGTAGCGAACGAGCGGGTGACACATGGGTGGTGCGTGTGAAAATCACTCGCACCACCCATGTGTCACGAACCAGCGCTATTGCTGAACACGACGACGCAAAGATGCGAGAGCGGAACACCGTCGCGTAGAGAGTGACAGTAGGATTGACTGTCTATGAAGCGACGTGCACGTGTCGAGGGCGCCACCGCCTCGTCAGATCGTCGCTGTCGGCGCACGAAGTAGGAAGTGGTCGTGGCGAAACAACGTTTTCGGTCCAAGCGTGTCGCGGTGTTCGCTGCTACTCGGCTATTTCCACGTGGCCGGTGGCTGTTCGTACGCATGTTTGCGCTGCTCCTCACCCTCACGGGGTGGGCCGTAACATCAAGTCCACCGGCATCGGCGACTACGAGTTCCGCGCCCGCCTGGCAAACGACCTGGACGTCGCCCACCGACCTAGGGGTCGGCGTGACCTCGAATTCCACGACGCGCGACATCGCCACCGTCGCCGTCGGTGGAAGTTCACTTGAATTCACGTTCTCGAATCTCTGGAGCACAACCCCGACGACGTTCAGTGCCGTCACCGTTGGCGTGCAACAATCTGGCGCCACGGTGACCCCGGGGACCTTCGTTCCCGTGACGTTCAACAACAGTCCGAGTGTCACCATCGCTCCGTACTCTCAAGTGACCAGTGACCCGGTGGCCATGACGGTGAGCGCGGGTGAGTCGCTCGCGATCAGCATCGCCGTGCGCGGTTCGGCGACCGTCAGCGTCCATTACTGCTGCCAGGGTCGTGTGGACTCGTACGCGACCAGCAACGGCGCGGGGAACCTCACCACGGCGGCTACGAGTTCTCTCTTCAATCCGCAACTGACGAATTGGACCATGCGGTGGCTCTCGGCGATCGCGGTCGGAGGCTCCCCGGCCCAGGGCACCATCGTCGCCTTCGGCGACTCCATCACCGACGGGTACGGCTATACGAACAACGGGTTCAGTTGGGTCGACGCGTTGCAGTCACGCATCAACCAACTCCCCCCAAACCAACAGATGTCGGTGGTCAATGAGGGCATCGCGGCGAACACCTTGACGGCCTTTCCGCCTTATGCCTCGTTTGACAAGAGCGGGGGCGGGTTACCGGGAGTGACGCGTCTCCAGGACGACGCGCTGGCGTTACCCGGTGTGAAGGCAGTCGTCCTCTTGCTCGGCACCAACGACATCTGGTTCGGCGCGGGTGGGCTGAAGGCTCACCCCATACCTCCCTACGGCACCGCACCGAGCATCGAAGCGGGTATGCGCCAGGTCATTGCCGCCACACACGCTCGCGGGATAAAGGTGTACGGCATCACCCTTCTGCCCCGCGCCACGTCGACGGCCGCCGACCACGACCTGGCGGAGAACTGGACACCGGGCGAACAGGCGATTCTGAATGCAGTCAATACGTGGATGCTCTCACCCAGTTCCGGCTTTGATGGCGTCCTCAATCTGAACGCCGTGATGGCTGATGTCTACAACGGCAGCTGCCAGTCCACGACCCCTTTCGCTCCTTACTTCAATCCCGATCACCTGCACCCGAATGTCGCGGGTCAGACCGTCATGGCCGACGCGGTCCCCACGACCCTGTTCGACCTACCTGAGGCCCCACAACTCCCCTTGCTCGTCACTGCGACACCAACCGCCAATTGTGCCGCCGCGCAACTCGCGGCTCAGATCTTCGCCGCGGGCACGACCCCCGGTACGACCACCACCACGACATCGACAACGACCACGACGCCCGCCACAACGACGACGCAGGCGCCCGGTTTTCTCGGTGGACACGCACGCACCTACGCCGTCTACTTGCTGATCGTGCTCATCGTGCTCACGCTGCTCCTGCTTGGTGTGGCGCGACGTCGAGCTATCCGCAGACGTGCCATTCGTCGCAGGTCATCATGGCATCCCGACTATCCACGCACAGGTCCACCCCAGCGTCGGCCACCTCCCCCACCACGTAAGGGACCCCCGCCTCGTCGTTGATCAGAGAGTGAAGCTGTAACGCAGGAAGTTCTCGCCACTTCTGCTCTGCATCGCTCCGCTCGAGCGCCACCCCAGTCGCTCATAGAAATGCTGAGCCGCCATGTCGGGCGGCGTCACGAGTTGCAGCTCCTGCACACCCTTTGCGCGTGCCTCTCGTACCGACTCCTCCACGAGCGCTCGGCCAACGCCACGGCCCTGGGATGAGGGATCGACGAGGACGTGTGTGATCTCTCCGATCACCGGACCCGACGACGGTGGGTTCGTCGAGGGTCTCCTCGACAACCGGTTCTTCACCAGTCGCGCCACGCCGCGCGTATAACGCCACCCCCGCGTCACGATGAGGTCCTTCGCGAGACCAGGGTGGACGAGCGCATGACCTACCAATGTCGCACCCATTGTGAGACCATGGTCGCGAACCATTGCGCGCACGTGGTGTGCGGGGTCGCTTGCACCGAGCAGCACGCCGAGGAGCGATTCGCTCTCGTCTACTGCGGCGAGCGCCAGAGAACCTGGCGAGCTGATCCAGGCGTGGTAATAGCTACGCATGAACCGGGGGCCAAAGCGCGAGAGGAACTCCATGTGCAGCACCTCGAGGTGCAACTCAACCGCAGCATCGAGATCGCGTTCGGTGAGGGCGCGAACACTCACCATTGTCGTGATGCAGCCATTTCGGCGCTAACGCGCACCAGTCGAGAGATAAGGGTCGTATCGATGGCCAATTCTACCTTCGATGCGTGCACGCTTCGCAGTCTTCGTCTCCTCGCGAGAAAGGTGCTGCTACGCTGTCGCCGATGTCATCACCGAGGCACGGCCGCCGAGTCAATGTGCGCCGCCGACAGAGGGTGGTGGCGGTTCTCGTCGCGTTGCTCGTGGTCCTCACCGTCTTGGCCGTGAAGCAGCACTTCTCTCCTTCGACACCGACCTCCACCGCAACCTCAACGCCCCCTTCGAGTTCGAGTTCGACGTCAACGACCGTCCCACCCCATGCCCCCTACGCCGTTGGATCCATCACCTTTAACATCAACGAACCCGCCGCCAACGGTCTGGCCGCCAGGACACTACCCACGACCGTTCGCTATCCAATAGCGGGAAGTCCCGGTGGCGTCGACATCGTTGGCGCGCCGCCCCTGCGCGAGGCGAAGCCCTACCCCCTCGTCGTGTTCTCCCAGGGCTTTGACATCTCACCCGAGGCGTACGCGCGACTGCTGACCTCCTGGGCGGCGGCGGGCTACGTCGTCGCCGATCCCGCTTATCCCTTCACCTCACCAAACGCCCCGGGGGGCGTTGTGCGCACCGACATTGTTCATCATCCCGCGGACCTCAGCTACGTGATCACCTCGCTGTTAGCAGACAGCACTGCGGCCAGCGGGACTCTCTCGGGACTCATCGACGCGAACGAGATAGGCGTCATCGGACAGTCCGATGGCGGCGACGTCGCCCTCGCCGCGGTCGCCAACTCGTGTTGTCGTGACCCGCGCGTGAAAGCCGCCATCATCCTCTCGGGTGCGGAACTCAGTTGGTTCCATGGTTCATATTTCACGACGCCCAACACGCCACTGCTGGTCGTCCAGGGCACCAACGACCTCACAATGAATCCGGTGACGTGCAGCGTCCAGTTGTACAACGAAGCCACGCAACCCAAGTACTACCTGTCGATGATCGGCCAGACCCACCTGAGCGCATACGTGCCCCCGGGCCCAGCCCAGAACGTGGTGACCCAGGTGAGCATTGATTTCCTCAACGCGTACTTGCGACACTCCACCTCCGCACTGGCCGCGCTACACGTTGCGGGCAATGTCGCGGGGCTCTCGACCATCACAAGTCAAACCACGCTCGCGCCCGTCGCGGGTACGTGTCCCGACGGGTGAGTTCAACGAGCGAGGTCCACCTCATGGTGTCGGGCGTCGCGCCACTCAGACACTGAGAAATCACCGCTTCGAGCGACCGGGGCGACGCGGTGTCGCACGTTGACGCTGATACGCAACGTCAAGGACACCTCGCGGCCACGGCGCCCTCTTTTCAGTTCAGAGCTCAATCCAGTAGCGCCGCACGGGGTCGTGACCTTCAAGGACGATTCCCTCCAGCACTCCGGCGCATCGCTCGATGACCTTGATGGATTCCACATTGTCATCGCGACACACGAGCAACACTCGGCGCAAACCCCGCGAGCGTGCGTGTAACAGGACCGCGCCCAACGCCCACGTCGCGACCCCTCGTCCCCTAGCTGAGGGACGCACACCGTACCCGACGTGTCCCAACCGCTGAATCTTGTCATTGGTCTCAGTGCGAAGTGCGACCCCTCCGAGGACGTCGTCTCCCTCGACTATCCACCACATCCGCGCGCTGGGCAGCGCGCGAAGTCGTCCCACCCAAGCGGAGAAGCCCTCCGGGGTCTCGACGTCGTCATCATGAGCGAGGCCGAAACCGTCCTCGTGCGCGCCGGGTCCCCATTCTCGATGACACGCCAACCAGGCCGAGTGACGAGCTGTGTCAGGTGGGACCAACTCGAGCATGATCACAAATTATCCATGACTGGCTGATGAACGTGGTAATGACGCGACGAGCAGTCGATCGAGAAGTCGGACGCCACCGGCTAGAGGGCGGGCTTGACGCCCTTTACGACGTTGGCCTCGGAGACGACGTTCACACTCTGGATGTTCTTGAATCCAGCTGCCTCATAGAGGCGCGTCCATGCTTCGGGGGTGATGGGGCGTTCGTGCACCCTGAAGAGGTACCTACCCGCATTCTTGAGGATTCGCCAGTATCCGGGAATCCCCTTTCGGGCCATGACTTTGATCTTGCTCGCTATCACTTGGCGATCCTGGGCCGTCGCTCCGCGACCGAGCATCATGTCTGAATTGACGAGGATGCCACCAGGGCGCAACCAACCGTATGCTGCGTTGACGACCTTCGCCTTATCGGTGTCGAGCAGGTGGTGTAACGCGTAGTTACTGATCACGAGGTCGACGGTGCCCGCCGGGAGTGAGAGATGTTCGATCGGCGAGACCATCCCCGTCACCGTGTCGAGTCCTTCGCTCTTCGCCTGCGCCTCCATACGTTGGACCATGGCGTCGCTCACGTCGACGCCGATGACTGTGGCGCCGTGACGAGCCAGCTCGAGTGCGAGGCGACCACCACCGCATCCGAGGTCAACGCAGACCATTCCAGGCTTCACGTCGGACATCTCGATTGCTTTCGCCGCAACCTTAGACATGCCGACGTCATTGTGGCGATCCCACGTGTCAGCGCGATGGGTCCACTTTCGACGTTGCGTGCGAATTGAGATCTTCGTTCCTTGGCGCTTACGCCACGACGCCGGAGAAGAATCCTCGGGGGTCACGGAGTGTGGGTCATCCGGCAAGTTCAAAACAACCTCAATCTCTGTTCGATTTGTGCGTATTTACAGCACCATAAGGGCCGTAAGTCCGCTAGTCATCCTAACAACCGGGTTGCGACCAACTCGAACCCAGACTAATTCCTGAATAAGGATTCATTAACGGTTGTCACCCTCGCGTGGCTTTTGACGTCTTCGTTGCACTGGACGACTTGTTACCACCGCGACGAATCAGCGGCTCAACTGGGACACGTCGTCGATGTCCCTGATGCGGGTTGACCCGATTGCAGGGCGAGTGCGCCCTCCACGAGACAGCGCATGATCGGACCCGCGACCGACGCACCCGTGGCCGACGTCACCTGGAAGGGGATCACCACGGCCACCGCGATCGTCGGGTGGCTCGCGGGCGCGAACGCGATCATCCAGTCATCGGTGTTCTGCACGCCATTGCCCACCTGGGAGGTACCGGTCTTGGCCCCGACGTCATCGCCCGGAGGGAAGACTCCGGCTGCGGTGCCGTACTTCGCAACATCAACCATCAGTGGCACGATCTGTGCGGCCTGGGACGACGTCAGCGGTGTCTTCCACACGGTGGGCTTGTAGCGCTTCACAATCGACCCGTCCGGGCCGGTGATGTAGTTCATCAGGTGTGGGGTCATCATCACACCGCCGTTGGCCACGGCCGCGGCCGTGAGTGCGTTCATCAGTGCTGAGGTCTTCACGTTCTCTTGACCAATCGCCGAGTACGCCAATTGAGGCTGGTTGTAGGTGAAGCTCGAGGCCGATGGGAAATAGCTCGCCGCGACACCGGGCAGGTCGATCGGTGGCACTTCGTTGTAGCCGTAACTGTCGGCGGCGTTGGCGAGGTTCGTGCCACCGAGGTCGAGGCCGACGAGGGCGTAGCCCGTGTCGCACGAGGGGGGCAGCATCTGAGGAATCGTTCCACCACACAGCTCTGACGCGTAGTTCGACAGGGTCTTGTTCGTGTTGGGCAACTTGGTGAAATGCAGTTTTGGATACACCTTCGTCATCAGCTGGGGCATGGACACGACCACCGCTGAGGTCGTGACGATCTTGAAGGTGGAGCCCGGCGGGAACGTCTGTTGAGTTGCGACCAGACCAAGTGGCGGGAAGCCGTGGGAGTTGTTCTTCGTGTCCTTCAGCCAGGCGGCCTTGGCCACGAGATAGTTGAAGGAGGTAAAGGGCGTGGGGTTGTAGGTGGGGTTCGAGTACATCGCGAGAACGTCACCATTGCGTGGGTCTAGGACCACCGCCGCCCCGTCAAGGCCACCCATGGCCTTTTGTGCCACGCGTTGCAGCGAGGGCTGCAACGTCAAGTTCACGTTGTCAGCGGCACTCGTTGGAGCGAGCACCTGGGCGAAGCTCTGGGCCGGTTGCGCGTGTGCGGTGAGATAAGTGTTGTACTCCGCCTCGAGCGCCCAGGTCCCGTAGCTTGGCGACGAGAAGCCCACGACGCCGGCGGTGAGCGCCCCGAGTGGGTAGACGCGCTTGTAGATGTTCTGGGTTCCCCCAATGGACACCGAACGCGCGAGAATCGTTCCGTCGCCCGCCACGATCTCACCACGCGGAGCGGTTACCGATGAAGCGAAGACCCTGGGATTGAGAGGTGACGCATCCAGCGCCTTCGCGCGAAAGAATTGGATGTTCATGGACTGCGCCGCGACCACGACGAAGAGGATCAAGATGAAAGACGCGAGGACACTGAGGCGACGAGACACTGACTACGCCTTCGCCGCTCGTGCGTCGAGACGATGACGGAGCTTTCGAGCGACCGAGCCAGCGGGCCACGGTCGCAAAGGAAATTCTTCGGCGAAACACCCGAGGTGGCTGTGCGCGCGCTCTAGAACCATGACCACCTGATTGTAACGGTAGGTCTGTTTGAGCGGGTCCTCGAGCCTGATGTGTGAGCGAACCATCGTAAAGTGAGCCGCTTTCGTAACCCGTTGATCAATGCCTACGATGGGACGCGAGTGGTGCTTTTGACAGAGGGCCCTTCCCACCAGCGCAGAAAGGGCGGTTATGAAGAGACTGCCGGGCTCGGTGTGGATGCTCGGTGCGGTGAGTTTCTTCAATGACGTGGCGAGTGAAATGCTCTACCCGCTCTTGCCGATATTCATCACACGTGTCCTCGGTGCGCCTGTTGCGGTACTCGGATTGATTGACGGCATCGCCGAAGGTAGCTCTGCGATATTCAAAGTGTTCTTCGGGCGCTGGTCTGACCGCAGTGGGCGACGAAAGCCATTCGTACTCGCGGGCTACGCCGCGTCTACCGTTGGCAAGGTCCTCATTGCGCTCTCCAGGACGTGGGGACTGGTCTTTGTCGCGCGTGTGTGTGACCGCTTCGGCAAAGGCGTGCGCAGCGGTGCTCGCGACGCGTTGTTGCTCGATGCGTCGACGCCGACGACGAGGGGCTTGATCTTTGGCTTTCGCCAGACCCTCGACAGTGCGGGCGCGGTCATCGGACCGCTCATAGCGCTGATCCTGCTCCAAGTGTTCGCCGATCGAATTCGCACGATTCTCTTCATCGCGATAATCCCCTCGGTGATCGGTGTGATGCTGGTCGGCTTCATTCGTGACTCATCGCCACGCGTCGCACGCTCGGTCCCGGCTGCCACCAACCGCGCCGCGATTGCGCGTCTCGACTTGGGATCACTTCCGCGCGAGCTGAAGATCTTCCTCGCAGTCAGCGGTCTCTTCTCACTTGGCAACAGCTCCGACAGTTTCTTGATACTGCGGGCCCGATCTATTGGCCTTAGTCTCTCGCTCGTCGTCCTCGCGTATATCTCATACAACCTCGTGTACAGCCTCGCTTCCACCCCCGCAGGATTACTAGCGGACCGATTTGGACCGCGGCGCGTCTACGCGGTGGGTGTGGCCCTGTACGTTGCTGTCTATATCGGATTCACCCTCAATCATTCGCTGCGCGGTGTTTGGATACTGTTCATCGTCTACGGGTTCTACATTGCCTTGACCGACAGCGTCTCTCGGGCACTCGTCGCGAGCTTCGTCACCGATCAATCCCAAGCAGCGGGAATCTTTGGACTCCTTCAAACCGTGCTGAGCATCGGCTTGGTTGGCGCGTCGATCATCGGGGGGGTCCTCTGGACGACGATTGGTTCGTGGGCGACCTTCGCGTTCGCGTCACTCTGCGCCCTTGCGGCACTGGTTCTGTTCGCCGTCAGTGAACTGCACCCGACACGTACCACCTGAAACGCCACGCCCGCCCTTTAGGACCTGATGGACGTCACACCACGTGTACTGCGACATACGTCAATGCTCGTACTCTTAGTACATGTCAGACGCGAGCGAACACTGGGACACGATCTTCGCCCAGAAGTCCGATGACGAGATGAGCTGGTACCAAGACGTACCCACGACGTCGCTCGAGCTCTTGGCGCGGTGGTCCCAGCCCGAGGAACCGCTCATCGACATCGGCGCGGGCAACGCCCGACTCGTCGACCACCTCATCGAGCGCGGGTGGCGTGACGTGACCTTGCTCGACGTGTCGCACGAAGCCCTCGCCGCGGTGCGTCGACGTCTCTCGGCGACCGAAGCCCTTGTCACCTACGTCGTAGCGGACATCCGCGAATGGTCACCCCCTCGTCGCTATCGCGCGTGGCACGACCGCGCCGTCTTTCACTTCTTGGTCTCCACGCTCGATCAACGCGCGTACGTCGAGACCGCGGCCCGTTCCCTCGAGAGCGGCGCAGTACTCGTCATCGCCACGTTCAGTTCGTCGGGGCCAACGCAGTGCTCGGGACTACCCGTTGCGCAACACGACCCCGAAGAGATCGGTCGACTCTTCGCTTCGCACTTCGATCTCGTCACCTCACAACTACAAGATCACACCACGCCGTTCAACAGCGTTCAATCGTTCGCGTGGACAGTGCTTCGACGGCGTTGACGTCTCTCGAACAAAGTAATCACTCAACTTCTCTCGCACCACCAGCGGTGTCCCCAGTTCTGGTGTCATCCGCGGTCACTCAAAATTCCGAGGTCGATCCCAATAGATATCTTGTAGAGTAAAAATTCTTGGGGGTCGGTGTAATCGACAACGGGAGTTCAAAGTGGTCTCAGATCATCTCGACGCCTCAGGGGCCATTGAACTCGCGCCGCGTGTCTGGTGGGTGGGCGCGCGTAGTTCGAACAACAAAGTCCTCTACCACTCGTATCTCCTCGAACAAGACGCGCAGTCAGTCCTGATTGATCCGGGGTCGGCCCTCACCAGTGAGGACGTGAGCAGGAAGGTCGACGCCGTGATCGGTCTTCACAACGTTCGTTGGGTGATCTGCTCTCACGCCGAACCCGACGTGATCGGCGCATTGCCCGCACTGATGTCGAATGGTCTTCGTCGAGACGCCGCCATCGTGACCCATGAACGCACCGAGGCACTCATCGCCCACAGCGGTTTGCCGATCGACTTCTGGAGGATCGAGGATCACGACTGGAGACTCGAGCTCGACGATCTCGCAGTGCGTTTCGTCTTCACTCCGTACCTGCACTCCGCTGGATCCTTCGTCAGTTTTGAAGAGACGACGGGCACCCTGTTCTCGTCGGACATCCTTGGCGGGCGTGATGAGGCCGCATCGCTCTTCGCCTCGTCTCTTGGCTACTTCGACAGTATTCGCACATTCCACGAGGAGTACATGCCCAGCCGTGAGATTCTCGCGCACGCTGTACAGAAGTTGCGAGAGTTGCCAGTACAGCGCGTGGCGCCACGACGCGGACAGGTCGTCCCCCACGCACTCGTCGAACCACTCTTCAACATGCTCGAGAAGATCGAGTGCGGCATCCATCTCCTGGCCCGCGACGAACCGGCGCTCGCGTTTCTACTCGCCGCCAATCAGACACTGCACGACGTCGTCGACACCCTCGTCAAGGAACAACACTTTTCAGGTATCGCGACCCACCTCGCGGGACTCGCGAATCACTCGCTCGGCGCCGAATACCTCGAACTCTGGGCCGCGACGGACAACGTCACGCTGCGCTTCGATCGAAGCGACGCCTATGGCGGGAGGGCGGAGGAGCCGGCGCCCGATGTGGCACTCGTGCTGGCGGGTGCCGCCCCCGTGCAGGGCCGGCGACTCATTCTCCCCCTCAGTTCACCCAACGCGCGGCCCGGTCGCGTCGACGGTGCCATCGTGCTCGGCTTCGACGAGCCCCGCGTCCTCAATGAACCAACGATGGCCGTGATCAATCAGATCATTGGACTCGTCGAGGTCGGGCTCGAACGCGAGGTGCTGTTTCGCACGGCCGACCTCGAACGCGCTACCTGGCACACCAGAGCCATTCACGACACGCTGACCGGTCTCTACAACCGGGTGTCTCTCGAAGAGTTGATGCAGCACCACCTCAAGATCGACGACGCTCATTCTCCCTCCCAGGTCGCGGTGCTCATGATCGACGTCGACCATTTCAAGGCGATCAATGACACGCTCGGTCACCTTCAAGGTGATCACGTCCTTCGAGCGGTCGCTCACGCGATCACCCAGAGTGTGCGACCCGAAGACCTTGTCTTTCGATTCGGTGGAGAAGAGTTCCTGGTGCTTCTCGCCGGGGTCGACGTGACGGTCGCGATGCTCGCGGCCGACCGGATTCGCACCCACGTCGGCGGTCTCAACTCCACCCTGCCACCCGTGACGGTCAGCGTAGGCGTTGCCCTGCGCCACCCTCGCGAAGGCTATGAAGCGTTGATCACCCGGGCTGACGATGCGCTGTACCGCGCGAAATTGAAGGGCCGTAATCGGGTCGAGACAATGCTCTAGCGCTTCTCACGACAACGTGCGACCGACTTCAGCCAAGGAACACCAGTGCCGTGAGAGCCGCTGCGATCGACAGTGGCACCGCCCACACGCCGAATCTGCTCGCTCGAGCGAGTGAAGGTTCGGCGCCGGCGACGCGCGCAGCGCGCATCCAGAGCAGCCACGCGAGTGAACCACTGACGAAAAGGTTGGGTCCGAGATTGAGACCGATGAGGAGCGCGAAGGGATGGGTCGGCGCGTGCGCGGAGAGCAGTGAGGCGGCGGGCAAGTTGTTGAAGATCACCGACGCCACCGCCGCCACCGCCCCGGTCGCCCACACGTTGAGATGCGCCATCGTTGACCCGGGATAGGACCACGTTCGTCCGAGCGTACCCAGTGCCACCGCGATCCCAAAGAGGCCGATGAGCAGTGGCACACCGAGCACCTCGGCGACGTGGCCCACGTGGTCGCGACCCTTTGCAATGCGAATGACGATCGACACCACCCCTACGGCGAGCACTTCGAGCGCCGGGGCCGCAAGCACGAGCACGAAGAACGCACTCACCACGATCGCCACGAGACCGAGTCCCCACACGACCGGCGTCGGCGACGCTGTTGGTGATGAGCGAAGCGCGAGCTCGCGGCGTTCCAGCACCCCCAGCACCCCCGCGGTCACGAACAGCGCCACGAGGCCCGGGGCCCACATATGCGAGATGAAGCCCGCGCCCGTCATGTGTAGATGCCCGAGCACGATCAGATTGGTGAGATTCGACCCCGGTAGAAAGAGGGAGCCCGCGTTGGAGAGCAAGAGACACCCGTACAAGAGGGGGGCCTCGCCGCCGCCGCGACTACGCGCCGCGTACACGAGCACGGGCGTGAGAAATGCAACTGACGTGTCCAGGTTGAGCACCGCGGTGACCGCGCCGACGAGCAGCGTTGCGCCGAAGTAGAGCACCAGGCCACTCGACGAGGTTCGCGCCAAGCGATCGCCTGCCGCTTTGAAGAGACCGTCGTCGTCGGCCACCAGGCCCACTAACAAGAGACCGGTCACGAGCACGAACGGTGACCAGTCTTGGGCGGAGGCGGCTCGAGCGTCGGGCCCGTTCGCGAGAAACGCCACCGCACACGCAGCGACCCCAACGACGCCGAGCAGCCACGCAAGACTCATACGCTGACGTACTCGGTCCATCAATCCCGTGCGTTGGCTCACGAATGATGCCCCGGTGATGGTGAGTTTCCTTCTTGGAATTGCGACGTGACGAGTCGTGTTGGAAGAACAAAACCACCGACCACGTGATGCGTGTTCACAAGGGTTCTACCGATTTCTCGTCGTGTCGCCAGCGAGGTGCGAGCGTTTGAGGCGATACTTGCTGAACAATGAATGTGCCGAGACTACCAGCGAAGGATCCTCGCGAGGCGCGAGTACTCGATGTGATGCGCTCACTCGGCTACAGCACGAAGGACACGTTCGCTCTTGACTCGGGCGTGGTCGTTGGGCGCGTGAGCATCGTGCACGGTGCGCACTGCGAGGTCATTTCGTGTGACCACACGGGCGCCGAACGCACGTACGACTGTCGGCTCTCACCCCATCAAGCGCCGCGACCAGTGGCCGGCGACTGGGTGAAGCTCGTGAACGAGCAGATCGCCGACGTCATGACGCGACGAAGCGCACTGCGACGCCCTGACCCCAACGGACGTGACGTCCAGGTGCTCGCGGCGAACCTCGATCTGGTCCTTCTCGTCGTGCCCATCAATCGAGGCCTCAACATACGGATGCTCGAGCGCTTCGCAATCATGGCGTGGGAGAGTGGCGCGCAGCCGTTTGTCGTCCTCACCAAGTCAGATGCGGCTCGCAATGTCGCGGCGCTCATCGATGCTGCGGCACTGGCCGTGCCCGGCGTCGAGATACTCACCACAAGTTCCGAAAGCGGCGAGGGCATCGAGCACCTGCGCACACTCATGCACGAGGGAGTGACTGCAGTAATGCTCGGCGCATCGGGCGCGGGCAAGACCTCTCTCCTGAACGCCCTCGAGGGCAGCGCTGAGCTCACTCGCAGTGTCACTCGCCGGGGCGAGGGACGTCACGCCACCACAACCCGCAAGCTCTATCGGCTTCGCGCGGGCGGCGTCCTGCTCGACATCCCCGGCATCCGCCTCTTGGACCTGCTGGTGGGTCAAGAAGGTGTCAACGAGACCTTCGCCGATATAGGTGAATTGGCGGCCAACTGTCGGTTTCGCGACTGCGCCCATCGCGGCGATCTCGGGTGTGCGGTGGAGGCGGCCGTCAACTCGGGCGCCCTCTCTCGCCAGCGCTTGGAGAGTTGGCGGATGGTCCAAAGTGAGCTCACCCACCAAGAACATCGACGAAGCCCCGAGGAGATGGCTCGCGGTCGTCGATCGAAACCGTCCCCCAAGCCCGACGACCACGACCCGGACGAGTAACAAGGGTCCACGCGACGAACTCGGATGTACGGTGACCTCACAGGTCGAAGACGGTACTGTCGGTCGTGATGGAACCAACGTCCACTACCAACCCCGTGACTGCGCTTCGCTGGTCGGTGGAACTCTTCGGCGAAGGAAATCCCATCCAATTCTTTCTCGCCCCCGATCGCTTCGCATCGGGAGAACGTACGAGTGACGCCCTTTCCATCACCCTCACCGGCGAGGGGCTCTTTGGACTCGGGCTCGGTCCGAACCCCCCTCGACACCCCGAGTGGACCCGCTGTATCCTCGCCGACGCGGGTGGCGTCGACCACGTCGGCGAGCTTCGCGCGAGCGACCACTGGGACTTCTATTCGATTGACTCCTCGCAGACGCACGTCGACGGCGACGTCGAGGTGCTCGATGATGACGATCTCATCACCGAGATCCTCCACCTTCACGCGAACGACTCGTCAGTCTGGCCCGGGCGTTCCGACATCGTCGCGTGGTACGGACTGCGAGACGCCCACGACAACCTGATCTCGCTCGGTGCCCTGGTGCGTTGGGAGTCGGGGTACCACGTGATTGCTTCAGTCGTCACCGTGAGCGAGTATCGCGGGCGGGGCTTCGCGCAAGAATTGGTCCAGGGCATGATCGCGCGGGCGCGCGAGCGCGGCATCACGTGGCTCGCGTTGGGCGTCAATCACGCCAACGTCGCGGCGCAACGCGTCTATAGCAAAGCGGGATTCAGACTTCGCGCCAACTTCACGACCTACACGTTGCCAGATTCCAGCGCAAACGCGGAACACTAGCGAGCTGGTCGCATCGCGAGGTCACCTTCGTTCGATGAGGTCCATATAGTCGTCACGCCAGAGGTCAAAGTACTCTTCGGGCAAGAGCACGGCGTGGGTCGGTTCAAGCGCTTCGACAAATTCTCGTTCGTGACTGACAGCGACGATCGTCCCCGTCCACTGGTGCATCATTGCGCCGAGCGCCTCGACGCTTGCCGGGTCCAGGTTGTTGGTGGGCTCGTCGAGCAGGAGCAAGTTCGCATCCGAAGCGGCCAGGATCGCGAGCGCCAACTTTGCGCGCTCACCTCCCGACAGCGTGCCAGGCATCTGGTGTGCTGCAGAACCCTTCAACCCAAACGCTCCCAGCAGGGATCGGCGTTGCACCTCAGTCTGCACCGTGGCGTTCTCTAGATGGTCGAGCACACTTCGCGAAAAATCTAGTTGCTCGTGCTCCTGGGCGAAGTAGCCGACCTTCACGTTGGCGCCAAACTTGACGACGCCGTCTTGGGCACCCTGGGTTCCCGCAAGACAGCGCAGCAGTGATGACTTACCGGCTCCGTTTCTTCCCACGATGAGTATCCGGTCGCCGCGTCGAGTGATGAAGTTCACGTCTTTTAGGACGTCGACACTGCCGTAGCGAACAGCGACGTGCTCGACCGCCATCGGCACATCGCCACTTCGCGGTGGCGCCGGCAATTTGAACGTGACCTTGCGCTCTTTCTTGGTCACCTCTACCCGGTTCTCTTCGAGTTTCTCGACCTTGCGGTCGAGGACCTTGGCCAGACGCGCACGTGTGGCGGTTTGGCCACGCATCGAGTCCGCGAGGTTCTTCATCCGGTCAATCTGTTCTCCCTGGTGAGCCGCCATCTTCTCTTCGGTGAGGCGACGTGTCTCTTCTTGTTCAAGGAACTTGGTGTAGTTGCCTTTGTACTCTCGCAACTGCCCATCACGTAGTGCCAGGACCCGGTCAATGGACTTGTCGAGCAAGGGCAGGTCGTGGCTGATCACGAGTACGGTGCCGCGAAAACGCTCCAGCTCGTCAAACAGCCACCGTTTCGCAGCTTTGTCGAGGTGGTTGGTGGGCTCGTCCAACACCATCGTCTCAGGCTGTTCGTAGAGCACGCGCATCAGGTCGACGCGTCGTCGCTGGCCTCCCGAGAGAGAATCGAGGTCCTCGAGCAGCAGGTCCTCCGCAAGGCCCAGCCCCGCGGCAAGACGGGCGACCTCAGACTCCGCTTCGTATCCGCCACGCTCGCGAAATGCCTCTTCAAGCGCCGTGAATCGTTCGATGGTCTCCTCGGTGGGATCTGCGGCGAGTTCGTGTCGTGCGTGTTGCATGTCGGCGTCGAGTTGGTCGAGCCCCCTCGCAGAGAGCACGTGCGAGAGTCCGATCGGTTCGACACCCAGTCCTCCCGCAACCGGCTCTTGGGGTAGGTGACTAACCCTTCCTTGATGTTGCACGGAGCCGGTGATACGCAGGTGCTCTGGTGTGTAACCGAGCAAGACTGAAAGCAGCGTCGACTTCCCGGCGCCGTTTCGACCGACGAGACCCACCTTCTCGCCATTACCAACGGTGAAGGACACGGGGTCCAGGATGCGTCGTGCACCAATCTCTATACCCAAATCTCGGACTATAAGCATTTAGCGCCCCAGTGACTCGGCGGCGACAGAGAGCTCGTCTCGGTAGTCGGGGTGAGCAACGGCGATAAGTGCCTGCGCTCGCTCTTTTACGGTAAGGCCTCGTAGGTCCGCCGCGCCGTATTCGGTCACGATGACACCCGCCAAGTGGCGTGGGGTGGTGACTACAGAGCGCGGGGTCATATCTCCAATGATACGGCTCTTTCGCTCACCATTGACCAGCGCGGTCGACTGCAGGCAGATCAGCGAGGTGTGCTCGAGCGAGAGACTCGTCCCTTCGACGAAGTCCATGTGCCCCCCGACGCCCGTGTACTGTCTCGCACCCATGGTGTCGGCCACGATCTGTCCTTGAAGATCGACTTCGAGGGCCGAGTTGATCGACACCATGCGTGGGTTCTTCGCGATCACTGAGGGGTCGTTCACGTATTGGACGGGCGCGAAACCAACCGTGGGGTTCTCGTGGAGGAATTCGTACATTGACTGCGAACCGAGACCGAACGTGATCACCGACATCCCACGGTGGATCGTCTTTCTCGAATTGGTCACCTTGCCCGCGGCGCACAACGCGAAGAGACCGTCGGTGAACATCTCTGAGTGGACGCCGTACTCACCACCGTCTCGCTCCACCAAGGCACTGGCCACCAGGTTCGGCACCGCCCCGATCCCGGTTTGCAGCGTGGTGCCGTCCTTCACGAACGTAGCCGCGATATCAGCGATGGCGAAATCCTCCGGAGTGCCCGTTTCCCCCGCGAGCACCGTCGGGTGCTCGTCGGTGTAAACCACGACGTCGATGTCCTCCAGAGCGATGTCGTTGACGAAACCGTCCAACGCGAAAGTGCGCGGAAAATGTGGTGAACATTCAACGATGAGAAGTCGATCAGGATCGCGTCCCGCGGCGAGGAACTCGTCGAAGTGCGCACCGTTGTAGAGCGAGAGACTCACCCGACCGCGCGCGTCGGGCATCGAACCCTGCATCATCATGATGCGAGGGTGCAGGTGTTGGATGAGCAGTCCGTAATGACGAAAGAAGGACGGCACGTATTGGATGTCGGCACCCTTGGCCTGATAGTGACGTTCGCCACCACCGTAGAAGCTCGATCGATAGTGGACGTTGGGATGCATGAACACATCAAAGACACCGAGGATGAGGCCACCGCTGAACGTCAGGTCACGCCAGTCGTCACGACGAGACAGCGCCTTCAGCAATCCGACCGGCGTCGACGTGACCAGTCCGAGCCCGATCGAATCGACGGGTCGTACCAGGCTCGCGGCCTCATCGGCGGACAGCTCTCGAGCGGTCATCGAGACATTCTGCCCGACGAGACAGGGTGTGGCACGATTATTCGATGACCACACCCTTCTTTATTGATATTTGGAGCGACGTCGTCTGCCCCTTTTGTTACCTCGGCACACGCCAGCTCAGCGAGGCTCTCGCGCTCTTCGAGCACCGCGACCAGGTCGTCACGCGCCCACACGCGTTCGAACTCGACCCTCACGCACCGATCAACTACGACGTCTCGTTGCCCGAACTGCTCGCGCAGAAGTACGGCATGTCAGTGGAGCACGCACGCGCGGCGAATGAGCGTCTCGAAGCGCAGGCGCGAACGCTCGGTATGACCTGGTCACTGGCGAACGCTCGCCCGACCAACACCTTTGACGCTCATCGACTCATCGCGCTCGCCACGTCCCAGGACCTCGGTGAGCCAATGGTCCAGCGCCTCTTCCTCGCCTACTTCAGTCAAGGACTGCTCTTGAGTGACCGCGAAGTACTGAACGGTCTCGCTAGCGAGGTGGGAGTCGCGGGCGCCGAAGGGCTCTGGAACGACGATCGCTTCGCCGTCGACGTGCGCAGCGACGAACTTCGGGCTCAAGAACTCGGGGTCTCGGGTGTTCCCTCGATGCTTATCGACAACCGAGTCATGGTCGTCGGCGCCCAAGGTACTGAGAAGATTCTTGAGGGACTCGAGCGCGCCTGGCAGCGCCGCGCGAATTAGTCCTCGTCGTCCTCACTCGCCACCACCGCCGCAGTCGCCACCGTGTGACCCTCGTCGAGGTTCATCACTCGAACCCCCGTGGCGTCACGTCCTTGGGAGGAGACTTCGCGCACCGCGGTGCGGATCAACACTCCCCCGCTCGACGCCAGCAGAATCTCATCGTCGAGATGCACCATGAAGGCCGCGACCAGGAAACCGCGCGCGGCACTCAGTCTGATGGCACGAACGCCCTGGCCACCGCGGCCTTGTCGGTTGAAGCGCTCCACTTTCACACGCTTGCCAAATCCGGTGTCGGTGACAATGAACAGGTCGGCGTCATCTCGCACGACGTCGAGTGAGATTGCTTTGTCGTCGTCCTTCAACTTGATGCCGCGCACCCCCATGGAGTCGCGCCCGACCTCGCGAACCTCTTCTTCATTGAAACGTATCGACATCCCGCGAAAAGTCACAACCATGAGGTCGTCGGTGCCGCTCGTGGCAACAACCCGCACCACCTCATCTCCCTCGCGCAGGTTGATGGCGATCCAACCCTCGCGACGAGACTTGTCATATTCGCTGAAGGCGGTCTTCTTGACGGTACCGTTGGCGGTTGCGAAGACAAGGAATTTATCCTTCGGGAAGTCGGTCGTGGTGACGATCGCCTGAATCTTCTCATTGGGTTGAAGGTTGAGCAGGTTAACGATCGCCGTCCCCTTCGCCGTGCGCTCCTTCATTGGAATCTCGTGCCCGCGGAGGCGAAACACTCGACCTCGGTTCGAGAACATGAGCACGAACGAGTGGGTCGTGGTGTGAACGATCTGCTCGACGAAATCCTCGTCCTTCAACTTGGCACCCTGGACGCCACGCCCGCCACGGCCCTGGACTCGAAACGAGTCCGCAGCGACGGACTTGACGTAACCGGCCTTGGTCATCGTGATGACGATCTCTTCGTCTTTGATGAGGTCCTCGGCGCCGAGTTCACCCGGGTCGTTCACGATCTGAGTGACGCGGTCATTGGCGTACTTGTCTCGAATCGCGGTCATCTCTGTTGCGATGACCCCACGAAGCTTGACGTCACTCGCGAGGATTGACTGCAATTCGGCGATGGTCTCACGCAACTTAGCCATCTCGTCTTCGAGTTCACTGCGACCAAGTCGCGTAAGACGCCCGAGGGTCATGTCCAGGATGTGGTTGGCCTGCTCTTCTGAGAATTCAAATGGGGCGGCCATCAACGCGATGCGTGCTTCGCCGCGGTCATCGGATCCGCGAATAGCGGCGATGACCTGATCGAGCATGTCGATCGCCTTCAAGAGACCCTCGACGATGTGGGCGCGCGCTTCAGCCTTGCGCAGTCGGAACTGGGTCCGTCGAGTCACGACCTCGATCTGGTGAGCGATGTAATGCGTCAGCGCCTGAGCGAGATTGAGAGTCCGAGGAACTCCGTCGACCAGCGCCAGCATGTTGACGGCGAACGTGGTCTGGAGCGAGGTGTTCTTGTAGAGCTTGTTCAACACGACGTTGGCGTTGGCGTCACGCTTCAGTCGGATCACGAGTCGAGCCTGTCGACCCGCTGAATCATTCTGCACCGCTGAGATCCCGTCGAGGTCGCCGTTCTTCACGAGGTCGTAGATCTTCTCTTCGATGGACTCCACCGAGACTTCGTACGGGAACTCAGTGACGACGATGCGCACGTCACGACTGGTCTCTTCAATCTCGGCGACTGCACGCATCTTCACCGATCCACGGCCGGTCCGGTACGCGTCAAGGATGCCCTGTCGACCCAGGATCTGGGCCCCCGTCGGGAAGTCCGGTCCCTTCACGTACGCCATCAGGTCGTCGGGAGTGGCTTCAGGGTGGGCCAACAGGTGTAGTGCGGCGTCGATGACCTCACCCAAGTTGTGTGGCGGGATCTTGGTCGCCATGCCGACCGCGATGCCCTGAGAGCCGTTGACCAGCAAGTTCGGGAACCGCGAGGGCAGCACCGTCGGCTGCTGGGTTGAGTTGTCGTAGTTCGGCTCGAAATCCACCGTGTCCTCGTCGATGGAATCGAGGAGTTCTAGGGCGAGTGGGGCGAGGCGACATTCCGTGTAGCGCATCGCGGCCGCGCCTTCGTCGGGTCCGGTGCCGCCGAAGTTGCCGTGCCCACTGATGAGCGGGTGGCGCATCGAGAAGTCCTGCACCATGCGCACCAAGGCGTCATAGATCGCACTGTCACCGTGTGGGTGGTACGTACCCATGACCTCACCCACGACTTTCGCGCACTTGGTGTGGGGCCGATCGGGGCGAAGACCTTGGTCGAACATCGAATAGAGGATTCGCCGATGCACGGGCTTGAGTCCGTCACGAGCGTCGGGGAGTGCGCGTGACACGATGACCGACATCGAGTACTCGAGGAACGACCTCTCCATCTCGAGATTGATCTCGATGGGTTCTATATAACCAACAACACCATCGTCTTGTGGTGTGTCAGCACCTGAATTTGAACCTTTTCGTGCCATATTTCCTTCTTTCCTAGATGTCTAGGAAGCGAACGTCTTTTGCGTTTGTTTGAATAAAGTGGCGGCGCTGGGGCACGTCGTCACCCATGAGAATCGAGCACACTTCGTCGGCCAATGCCGCTTGCTCCACTGTGATCTGAAGGAGAGCGCGCTTACTCGGGTCCATAGTGGTGTCACGTAGTTCGTCGAAGTCCATCTCACCAAGGCCTTTGAGGCGCTGAAAGTCGTTCTTGTGATTTGGGTTCTCCTCGAGGAACTTTGCCTTCGCCCCGTCATCACGCAGATAGACCTTCTCCTTGCCGACCAGGGTCGAGTACAGGGGTGGTTGTGCGACGTAGACGTGACCGTTGTTCACCATCTCAGTCATCTGGCGAAAGAAGAACGTGAGCAGAAGGGTTCGAATGTGACTGCCATCGACGTCGGCGTCGGCGAGCAGGATGATCTTGTCGTAGCGCACTTTGGAGACATCGAAATCGGCTTCCACGCCTGCACCAATCGCGGAGATCAGTGCTTGGATTTCGGTGTTCTTCAGAATTTTGTCCGAGCGGGCCTTCTCGACATTCAAGATTTTGCCTCGAATTGGCAAGATCGCCTGGTTCCTCGGATTACGAGCGTCCTTCGCTGAACCACCCGCCGAGTTGCCCTCGACGATGAACAGTTCGCACTCTCGCGGATCGTTCGATGAGCAGTCGACCAGCTTCCCGGGCAACCCCGCGCCATCGAGCGCGCTCTTACGTCGAGTGAGGTCGCGTGCCTGACGAGCCGCCATACGCGCCCTGGAGGCTTGGACGGCCTTGGCGACGATCTGTCCTCCCTCTTTGGGGTTCTCTTCGAGCCACTCGGCGAGCTTCTCGTTGGTAGCGCGCTCCACAAGAGAACGAATCGAGACATTGCCCAGTTTTCCCTTGGTCTGACCCTCGAACTGCGGCTCGGCGAGGCGCACAGAGATGATCGCCGTGAGGCCCTCTCTAATGTCTTCACCCAGGAGATTGTCCTCTTTTTCTTTGAGGAGGTTACGTTTGCGAGCGTAGCGGTTCACCACGTTCGTGATGGCTTTTCTAAAACCCTCTTCGTGCATGCCACCTTCAATGGTGGAGATGCCGTTCGCGAACGAGTGGATGCTCTCGTAGTAGCCGGTATTCCATTGGAACGCGACCTCAACTTCTTGCGACTCTTCGGACTGTTCGTAGTAGCCGACCTTGCGGAACAACGACTCCTTGGAGTTGTTGAGGTGACGAACGTAGTCAACGATGCCACCGCTGTATTTGAAACTCTCTTTTACTTCGCGACCACTGCGCTGATCCTCGAAACGGATCTCGAGACCTTTGTTGAGAAACGCCATGATCTGCAGACGTTCGAGAATTGTCTGGGCACGAAAATCCACGTCCTCGAAGATCGTGGGGTCTGGGGTGAACGTCA
>JAJXXA010000009.1 GCA_021781335.1 Actinomycetes bacterium | reverse complement strand
GTATGGGCGCGCATCATTTCGAACTCGATGTCGCTCAAGCGCCCCGGACGCGTGAGTATCTCGGCGGGAATCGAAATCTTGCCGATGTCGTGAACGGTTCCCGCCTGATCGACCAACGTGACCAGCGCGGCATCGAGTCCGAGTTTCGTTGCGAGGGCTGCGCCAAGTCGTCCGACATTCCTTTGGTGCCCCGCGGTGTAGGGATCGCGAACTTCACTCGTTCCCGCGAGTGCGGCCAACGTCCCACCGAAGGCTCGTCGTAACTGTTCCGCCGTTGCTATATGCGTGAGCCCCATGGAGATCTCTCGGGCCATCTCCTCCATCGCCGCGACGACGACGTCATCGAAATGGTGGTCGAAATTCGAGTAGACGCTCAGCGAGAGGATCTCCTCACCTAGAACGAACGGGATTGCGATCGCCGAACGTATCTGCAGTCGCATGAGGTGACCACGCCAGTGCTCCATCGTCGGATCCGTGAGTAGGTCGTTCACCACCCGCGTGCTACGAGTGCGCATGGCGACGCCGGTGAAACCACCACCGTGCAACATTCGCGGATCAGCCTGTGCGAGAACTCGTTGGAACTCGTCGCCGAGTCCCGCGCTGCTGACAACCTTCGTCTGATCTCCAATGCCCGACGTGACCACGGCGAGCGCGTACCCCCCGACGCTGACGAGTGTCTCGCAGAGCTGACCGAGATACGCACCTTGTGAATCGGCCAGGTGAATCAGCCGACTCACCTCAAAGAGGATGTTCAAGTGATTACGTGTAACGATCGACTTGGTCACGTCCAAATATGCGGTGGCGACGGCACGCACCTCACCGTCGATCACCACGGGGTAGGCGCTGACCGAGAACCACCGCGACGTACCTCCTTCGATGCGCAGCGCGATCACCGTGTCGACAACCGTCTGAGCCGTGCGCAACGATCGAATGACGGGTCGTTGCTCATCGGTCAAGCGAACACCCTCTTCGGAATTCGCGACCCAGGCGAGATCTAGAAGTTTGTGACCAAGAAGATTCTCGCGAGGAACCCCCAGCATGCAACTCGCCGAGTCATTCATGTCACGCACTACCAGATCAGCGTCATACAACACCCAGCCCATCGGCGTCGCTTCAATGGCACCACTTATCGGAAGCATTGATTTTAAGGTGAAGTCCACGATGACCTTACGAATACCGATACAGCATAAAAATCATATTTTTAGTCTAGAAGACTAATTCTTACTACCAACTTAGGTAGATAGCAAGGTACCTACTTCGAGTCCGACGTCGGGATCTCGCTCCATCAATTTCGTGAGGTCTTCGCAACGTACCCGCACACCGTGCGAGGAGCGACTGCCCTAGTTACCGCTGAACGTCTGCACCGTTTCTACGTATACCTTCCACGAGCGACCTACCCTGCAGAAAGTTCAACCTATTATTACTGGATGCGCATGCCCGAGAAATTACGTGCAATCATCAGTCGCTGGATCTCGCTTGTTCCTTCGAAGATGGTGTAGATCTTGGGTGGAACGTCTATTTCCACTGGTCAGAAGCATTATTACTGATTAATCGCCCCACAAACTGTGGGTCTTACCCCGTGAGTCCCCACCAGAGATCCACTACACCCCACGTAGTTGGGGATGTGCGTGTCTCACCGCGAAACTTTGGCCTTCGCCGCAATGCCAAGTCCATTCACGCGTCGCCGCCGAAGCCACGCACAACATCAGTCAACTCGAGAAGAGCACGCTGTAATACATCCTGACGGCGAGAACAGCATCTGCGCGAAGTTGATCACCATCCTCTTGAGGGTGGTCGATCAAGAATTGGGATGCGTACGCAGTAGGACCCTGATCGCTCTCACGGGTGAAATTTGACAAAAGTTCGTCAAGTGCAGTGCGGGTCTCACCGACGAGGTCCGCCGAGAAGATGGTCTTGGTGCGCTCAGCCGCCTCACGGGGACCTCCGTCGTTACTGTGCAGCAGCACGAACACGATGTCGTACCAGTCCTTTTCCTTTCGGCGCCCGTACGCCGCCGCGGCTTTGGCCAGCAGAAAACCCGCCACGCCAGTGACATTGACCTCGACATCGTAGAAGACCCCACCCACTTTCGAACTCAAAGGGTGCCGAACGAAATCGCGAGACGCGAACCGCGTTCCTCGGAGGTTGACTGCGCCGAGCGCGTCGCACTGGGCGAAATTCACTGTGGCGTTCGCCGGTTGGTCGTCGAGGTCAGCGAGAAGTTCGAACTTGACAATGGCCATTGTCTCTTCCGCGCGGGTTTGCCAGCGCCAGGTTCTCCCATCGATTGACTCGAACTCCGCGTTTCTCAGTGCCTGCTCCAGTCTTGTCGCGTTTGTCGCGCCGGCGGCAATCTCGAGGTCGACCTGGACGTCGATGTCGGTCGTCCCGGCGTGCACTGCTCCCGACTTATCGCACAACAGCTCTGGCACGAGTCCGCCGAGCACAACAAACTCAGGCGTCTCGCCGTAGTGATGTACCACCCGTACAAGTGCCTCTTCGGCGGCCCTCCGTGCCGGTCGAGATCGCGGTTGCTCAGTCGCCATGGATCACCTCACGGAAGTGTTCGGCCGCCTCCTCACCTCGAACCCCTTCGTAACGAAGATCAGCGTACGTCCGGGGCCAGGAGGTTACCCATAGGCCATCCTTCTCCTGGATCAGCCGCTTCGTCGCCCGCGTCGGAAACGGTCGGAGAAGCAGTCGACCGCCCTCCATCACTTCGAGCCCGGCCTGTCGAGCGATCTGCAGAATCCCGATTTCGCTCGTCGCATCCACATATACGACACCGGTTGGCGTATCAGTCAGATAAGGCGCCTGGATTGACGCGGACAGCGCGCCAGCGACGGACCAGGGAATGCGGGCCGAGGTCCACTTCTGCCCTATCCTCTCGATCTCGGCGAACGGTTCACGCCACAGCACTCCGCAGCGAAGTTCAAACTTCGCCCGATATCGATGGGCCGCCTCTGAATATTGATCGAGCAAGCGATCAAAGTCGACAACCCTCCGACCTGACTGTGGTCCGCGTGCCTTTGGCGCTTGGAGGAGACCACGCTTCACTAAGAATGCGAGTGCCCTAACGCCGGTGCTCAGTGAATGTCCGGTCGCCGCCGCGACTGCTTCGGCGGTCGGGGTCGTTCCTGCGAGGATGGCTTCTGCGGTGCCGATGGCCGCCGGTGTCCAATCCGTCGAAGATCGACGAGCCGCGGGACGTTGGCCTGACAGCGCGATCACGACTGAGCCGACGTCGATGCGCGCCGCGCCCGTCTCGTCCGCCCAGTTAATCCCCGCGGTGGCAATGGCCTTCTGCGCGGCGACGGAGAGTTGAGACGCGACGATGACGTCAGGTCGCGGTCGAGCCTTCATCGCCATCTGAACGCCACGGAAGTCACCCCGACCGGCGAAGCGGACCTGGAGGGTGACCCCGGCCACGGTGACAGCTACGTCCACATCATCGATCTCCGCAACCTTGATCCGAGTTCCCAAGGGAAAAATCGTGGCGAAAAGGGTCCTGATCCGCTCCGAGAAGGAATTATCAGCACGAGTAATCATCACAATCAACTATACATCCACGCGCGCGGATGTATAGCAGTAATGAATGTTCTGGTTAAAACGGCCAATCACTTGAATCCGCCGGGTCTGAGAAGGTTCGAAAGTCGAGTCACCGAAGGTCATTACTTGCGGCCTCCGTAGTCCACCGCGAAATCCAAGAGCCTGCTACTCAATGGCCGCTACTACTGGATGCGCACCCCCGAGATGTTGCGCGCTATCACGAGTCGTTGGATCTCGGAAGTCCCTTCGAAGATCGTGTAGATCTTCGAGTCACGGTGCCACCTCTCGACCGGGTACTCACGTACGTAGCCGTAGCCACCGAGGATCTGAATCGCCTCTTCAGTCACTTTCACCGCAGTTTCGCCAGCGTAGAGCTTGGACATCGAACCTTCGCCGTTGAGGAAGGGCTTTCGCGTCGCCGCCATCCACGCGGCGCGCCACACCAGCAGGCGGGCGGCATCTATATGCATCTTCATGTCAGCGAGTTTGAAGGCGATCGACTGATTCTCGATGATCGCGCGACCGAACTGCTTGCGCTCTTTGGCGTAGTCGAGGGAATACTCGTACGCGGCGCGCGCAATCCCGAGCGCCTGGGCGCCAACGGCGGGTCGCGTCGCTTCAAAGGTCGCCATGGCGGCCTGACTCGACGCCTTCTTACCCTCTCGAACGCGAGCCAGCCGCTCGTCGAGCTTGTCCTTGCCGCCGAGCAGACACGACCCGGGTACGCGACAATCCTCGAGGACCACCTCGGCGGTGTGCGATGCACGAATACCCATCTTCTTGAACTTCTGACCCATGCGAAGACCCTTGGTCCCTTCAGGCACGATGAAGGACGCCTGTCCCCGTCCGGCGAGTTCAGGAGCGACGGACGCCACGATCACGTGCACATTGGCGATTCCGCCGTTGGTGATCCAGGTCTTGGTGCCGTTGAGCACCCACTCATCGGTTGCTTGGTCGTAGACCGCACGGGTGCGAAGCGACGAGACGTCACTGCCCGCGTCAGGCTCTGAGACGGCGAACGCGGCGATCTTAATGTCGTCGAGAGTGCCAAAACACTGGGGTATCCACTCCATCTGCTGCTCTGGAGTGCCATTGGCCACGATCGCTGCGACTCCAAGCGAGGTACCGAGAATCGACATGCATAGACCCGCATCACCCCACGCGAGTTCTTCGATGGCGAGCATCATCGAAAGCCCGGTCTTATCGGCGAAGGCGTTCGCGAAGAAGTCGAGGCCGTAGATGCCGATCTTCGCGGCTTCTTCAATGATCGGCCACGGGGTCTCTTCGCGTTCGTCCCATTCGTGGGCCGCGGGACGCATGACGTTCGACGCGAATCCGTGGACCCAGTCCTGGAGCGTCTTTTGGTCGTCGTTGAGTTCCAATGAGAAATCAGTCATATATACCTCTGGGTTGGCAATCTGGTTACTGGCCAGTAACCAGATGTAATCCTAGACGCGAATCTGGGGATAAAAAGAACAACCGCCGCCCGAAGGCGGCGGTTGACTACTTCGATAGTTTGGTTAGTTCAAGACGACGCGCTTCGCGAGTGGTCCGCGATCGCCTGGCTCGATGTCAAACTCGACGGTCTGACCCTCGACGAGAGTCTTACGACCTTCACCTTGAATCTCCGAGTAGTGAACAAAGACGTCAGGTTGGCCATCAACAGCGATGAAACCCCAACCCTTCTCGTCGTTGAACCACTTAACGGTTCCTACAGCCACTGTGGGCCTCCTTGTTTCTTTGGATCCGACGTGCGTCGGGTCCGGAGGGAACCACAACGGCAACCTCAATGGAACACGCTACAGGGTAAAAGCGCTCGTGACCAACAAATTTTTAGGACCGGCGGATCTGGGTCCCCGCCGCCGAGTCCTCGACAACCCAACCCAGCGCCATCAATTGGTCGCGAAGCTCATCAGCGCGCGCCCAGTCCTTAGCGGCCCTCGCCTCGTCGCGAGCGCGCACCAGATCGCTGGCGTCTTGATCCACGTGATCGCTACCACCCAGTAACGGCAGTCCCAAGGCGCCGAACAGTACGTTGATGCCCACCGCCACATCCCATGCGAGTTCATCTTCTCCCTGATCAGCGAGTTGATTAGCCAAACTCACCGCCTCGAACAGGGCCGCCACCGCGCTCGGCGTATCGAGGTCCTCGTCGAGCATGGCCCCGACTTTGGCGACGAGTGCGCGGCCCTTTGGCCCGAGTGCGTGCGATGTTGCGACCTCGAGCTTCTCGCCAGCCAAGGTCGGCAACTCGAAGCGTCGGGCCAGACTGTCGAGTCGTTCGAGGGACCGCTCGGCGTCGGCGATGGTCGCGGTCGTCACGTCGATCGGTGAACGGTAGTGCGAGCGGATGACGAGGAGCCGATAGGCGCGCGCGTCAGTCGTCTCGAGCAGGTGCGTCAATGACCTGAAGTTGCCGAGGGACTTGCTCATCTTCTCCAGTCCCACCATCACCCATCCACTGTGGTCCCAGTGACGAGCGAACCTTCGTCCGGCCGCCACGGCCTGGGCGCGCTCATTCTCGTGGTGGGGGAACTTGAGGTCAAAGCCGCCCGTGTGCAGGTCGAAGTCGTCACCGAGCAGACCGAGCGACATCACGACGCACTCGGTGTGCCAGCCCGGTCGACCCGCACCAAAGGGCGCGGGCCAGGAAGGCTCCCCCTCCTTAGCGAACTTCCAGAGTGCGAAATCGAGCGCAGAGCGCTTCTCGTCGTTGGCCTCGATGCGAGCACCGGCACGCAACGATTCGAGGGGTTGACCAGCGAGCAGCCCGTAGTCCGGCACTCGACTCACGTCGAAATACAAGCCGTCACTGGTCGCGTAGGCAATGTCCTGATCGAGAAACGAAGTGATCAGCTCAACCATCTCCCCCACCCATTGGGTGGCGTGGGGGGTGTCGCTCGGACGCGCCACCCCGAGCAGGTCCATGGCCCGCCACCATTCGTCTTCGTAGGTGGCGGACACAGTTTGTTCGCTCAGACCGTCTCGAAGCGCGCGATTGATGATGTTGTCATCGATGTCGGTGATATTGGAGACGAAGCGCACATCGAGTCCTCGGAACGTGAACCAGCGTCGTGCGACGTCCCAGACAAGCGTGTAGCGACCGTGACCGAGGTGGGGCAGGTCGTACACGGTGGGACCGCACACGTACATCGAGAGACGTCCGGGATCCCTCAGTTCCAGCGCTCGAATCTCGGCGTGAGCTGTATCGTAAAGTCGAATCACTGCACCTAAACTAGGTCACCTCTTAGGAGGTGTTGCGATGATTCGCTCACAATCGACACAGATGCGGCACTGCCGCGATTCATCACATTTGCTTAGTGCCCCCAGAGATCGAGTGCCCAAGGCGGAAACTGATCGATTGACAGCGCCAGCGGTCTCGGCGCGATCAACAGGCCGGTGGCGTGCTCGTAGAGACAACTCGACGAGCACGCCACGCACCGTCACTTACTGAGCACCCGTGGTTTGGCTGTCGACGTTGAGACCACTAACGTCCTGAGGGCCACCGACGCCGTCAACCTCGACGGTTGTTGCCTCAGAGGACACCGCATCGCTGGAAGCGCCTTCGCTCGCGTCTGGCGCAGTACTCTGCGAACCTGTCTGTAGGCCCGATTGAACGTCGGCCCCCGAATCGCCCACCGTGTTGGTGACCTCAGGAACGGTGACGGTCGAAGGGGCCGTAGTCGTGCCACCCGACGCCGACGCAATTCCCGACGAGAGTGCTACACCAAACACGGAACCTCCAAGGGCCATGAGCCCTACTGCACCGAGACCAATTTTCTTCTTGAAATTCAACATGTATTGCTCCTCTATTTCGGCGGTGTTCACCTTCGTTGGTGGCACCGTGACCACCATCACAGGTCGGCGCTGTGAAACCGATGAGAAGGACTCAGCGCTTTCACAACGTCGTGGTCCGTTCGAGGGTTCGACGTGGGAGAATTGGAGTGGACCAGTTCTAAAAGAGACTGAGGCGAAAGAGCGTGACATCGAATGCGGCTACTGCTCGTTGAAGACGAAGCGAGCCTCGCTGCAAGCTTGAAACGCGGCCTGAGCGCCGACGGTTTCGTCGTCGAGGTCGCCCACGACGGCCGCACGGGGCTATGGATGGCCAGCGAACTTGACTTTGACATCATCGTTCTGGACCTGATGCTTCCCACAATGAGCGGCTTCAGCGTGTGTCAGGAGTTGCGCAAGAATGGCGTCTGGACCCCAATCTTGATACTGACGGCCAAGACCGGTGAGTTTGACGAGATCGAGTCACTCGACAGTGGCGCCGATGACTTCTTGACCAAGCCGTTCTCGTATCCGGTGCTTCTCGCTCACATCCGATCGCTCTTGCGTCGAGGGGTTCGCGAACGGCCAGTCGTCCTCAACGCGGGCGGACTTCGTCTCGACCCCGCCACTCGCACGTGTCAGCGAGACGCTGCATCCATTTCACTCACACCCCGTGAGTTCAGTTTGCTCGAGTATCTGATGCGCTACAGCGACCGCGCGGTCACCAAACGTGAACTCCTCGATCACGTGTGGGACCCAGATTTCGAAGGAAGTCCCAACATCGTTGAAGTGTACGTTGGGTATCTTCGCCGAAAGATCGATCGCCCCTTCGGCACCGAATCTATTCTCACCGTTCCCGGCGGCAGTTATCGGTTTGTGACGAATGAAGCTTAAGACTCCCTCACGAACTCAGATCGACCACCTAGAGTCACCGCTTCGCCATTGGTTGCCATCCGTTCGAGCCAGGACCGTGCTCGCAGCGGTACTGGTGGTCGGCGTCGCACTCTGTGTCGCGAGCGTCCTGCTCATCGTGGAACTTGACAACTCGCAACTGCACGGCGTTGATGGCGCCCTACGTCTCGAGCTCAATTCAGTGGCGGCAACTTTGAGAAGTGGCACAATCCCGACACCACTCCAGATCTCATCACAAGAGACTTCGTTCATTCAGGTCGTGAGCGATCACGGCCGAGTTCTTGCCAGCAGTGCCAGTGTCGAGGGCGAACCCCGCATCGTTGCATTCACCACCAAGGGGCCACCCGAGTTTCGAACCCTCACCAACTTGCCCATTGGCTCAGGGAGCAGATACCGAGTTGCTGCGCTCGCTATCAAGACTCCAGCGGGACGAGCGGTCATCTATGTCGGTGAGTCCCTGGCGACGATCGACCACTCGGTTCACGTCCTACTGATCGGCCTATTGACCGTCGACCCGATCCTCCTGCTGATCGTAGGAGCCACGGTATGGTGGCTCATTGGTCGAGCACTTTCTCCCGTTGAGGCGATCCGAAGCGAAGTTGACGAGATCACTGCGAGCGCGCTCGATCGACGAGTCCCGGAGCCCGCCGTCGATGATGAGATTGGACGCCTCTCCGTGACAATGAATGCCATGCTGGGTCGTCTGGAGGACGCAAGCAGACGACAGAAGGCGTTTGTCGCCGATGCGTCACACGAGCTACGCAGTCCCCTCGCCGCTGCCCAGGCCGAACTTGAAATCAGCTTGGCTCATCTCGATCTGACCGTCTGGCCAGAATCGGCTCGCGCTGTCCTCGGAGATATCGAGCGAGTTCGACGAATCGTCGACGATCTCAGCGTGCTCGCACGCTACGACGAAGAAGGGTTGAGTCGTGTTGAGGTTCCAGTTGACCTAGATGAGATCGTGCTCCAGGAGTGCACCCGACTTCAGCGAATCATTCCCGACGACATCGACATCGACATCACTGCGGTCTCTGGTGCACGCGTAGAAGGTGATCCGGAACAACTGGGCCGAGCGATTCGCAACCTGTTGGACAACGCAGCGCGACACGCACGCCACCGAGTGCGAGTCTCGTTGGAACGCGTGACTAATGACGCCGTCCTCGAAGTCGTTGATGACGGACTTGGCATTAGTCTTGAAGACCGCACGCGAATCTTTGATCGCTTCGTACGAGTCGACGAGTCGAGATCGCGCTCAGGTGGTGGAAGTGGTCTTGGGCTAGCTATCGTCAACGCCATTGTCAGCGCGCATGGTGGCACTATCGAAGTTCTCGATGCCAATCCGGGGGCACGCTTCATCGTCCGTATTCCAGTCGTGGACCAGGAAAATTAGGCTCTAGTCGCGCACATCAATGAATGCTAAGCGAACTGGTGAGCCGGTCGCGCAGACTCAAGAAGTCACGAACATACCATTATGAGAACTCACTAAGAAGTCAGGAAGTTTCGTATATTTGCTCGATTTCGGTGGGTAATCTCACCTCATAGCCCGTGCAGCATCAACCGTGCGCAGCACCATCTAATTGGAGACCTCGTTGGATTCTGTCACTTTCGACCCACGAAAGCCTGCTGCCCCACGAAGCCAACACGCGCTCGCCCGCCACGCAAAAGCTCAGGGACCGAGTTGGCTCGCCTTTTATTCAGTACTCGTCGTGCTCGGGCTGGGCATGGGCCTCGTGCTCGGCCTACCCCTAGTCGACGGCACGAGAAGTGAGCTTCACGTGGCCGGCGGACTGTTGATGTTCCTTGGATCGACGACCGGTCTCATTGGCACCTACCTTGCGCTGGTGATGGTCGTCCTCGCGAGCCGCATGCCCGCGCTCGAGCGGATGTTGGGCCAAGGCGGCGTCATCCACTGGCACCGGCGCCTCGCACCGTGGCCGCTCATCTTGATCGCGGCCCACGCAGTGTTGCTCACCCTCGCCTACGCGCAAGCCGCCAAGACCGGTCCCCTCAGCGAACTCGGGACGATTGTGAACACGTTTCCCAACATGATCACGGCCACTGTTGCCCTCGGGCTCATGATGCTGATCGGGCTCATCTCGATCCGCCAGATCCGAACTCGCCTGTCGCGTGAGAACTGGTGGATCGTGCACCTGTTCATGTACGTGGCGCTCATCTTGTCCTTCGCCCACGAGGTCGCCCTCGGGCCTTCATTCGTGGGCCACCCCCTCACCCAATGGACCTGGACCATTGCGTGGCTCGCAGCCGCGGCCCTGATGCTCACCTACCGGGTCGCGATGCCCATCTATCGCACACGCCTTCACGCCCTCAAGGTTGCTGAAGTGCGTGTTGAAGGTCCTGGCGTGATCTCGATCGTCTTGAAGGGCAAGAACCTCGAGCGCCTGGCAATCGCGGGGGGTCAGTTCTTCGAGTGGCGCTTCCTTACTCCTTCGATGTGGTGGCAAGCGCACCCCTTTAGCGTCTCGGCACTCCCGAAACCTCCGTATCTTCGCCTGACCGTCCAGGACGCTGGGGACTTCACTCGGGCACTGGCCACCTTGAAGGTCGGCACCGCTGTCGCGGTCGAGGGCCCCTACGGCTCGTTCACCGCATTCGCCGCGACGCGCACCCACGCGCTACTCAT
>JAJXXA010000008.1 GCA_021781335.1 Actinomycetes bacterium | reverse complement strand
CGGGAACAGCTGTATGGAACGGTTGTGGTGTGAATCTCGTCAGACTCTGCTCGCCGTCCCAGTACGTCTTGATACGGTACCCGTGCTCGTTGAGGCTTCCACAGCCGTAACAGTGCGCAAGATGCTCGGGGTAGTAGTCCTGAAAGGCCTTGGTCATTGGTGACTCCTCACGGTCGAGGTCTCAGTAGCACGAGAAGGGTACGCACGATTCGTCACTCATCGCTTGGCCCGATATGTGCGCGCCACCATCGACGATCCCGGACGGTACGCGAGGTGCGCGGCCCGAGGGGCATCAAGGACAACGAAGTCAGCTCGCGCGCCGATGCTGAGGTGGCCGATGTCGTCGCGACGCAGCGCGGTTGCTCCCCCACGCGTCGACGACCAGACGGCTTCGTCAACGCTCATCCCCATCTCTCGAACCGCGAGTGCGATGACGAACGACATACTCGTCACGTAGGAAGTACCGGGATTGCAGTCAGTGGCGAGCGACACGCACACCCCCGCATCAAGGAGTCGTCGCGCTGACGGATACGTCGAGCGTGTCGAGAACTCAGCTCCCGGCAATAGGGTCGCGACGGTCGATGACGAGGCGAGCAGTTCCACATCGCCGTCGCTCACGTGCGTGCAGTGATCGGCGCTGGCACAATCCAACTCGACCGCGAGCGCGATGGCGCCGATGTCCGCGAGTTGATTCGCGTGCAGGCGTAGTCCCAACCCCAATTCGCGCGCCCTCGAGAGGATGTGTCGGGTCTCGTCGACGTCGAATGCCCCTCGATCACAAAAGACGTCGGCCCAGGTGGCTCGCGGCGCACAGGCCTGCAGCATGGGTCCGGCGACGAGTGCCACGTACCCGTCGCGGTCGTGGTGGAACTCCTCGGGCACGACGTGAGCGCCGAGGAACGTCACTTCGTCACTCAATTCACCCGCGAGTTCGAGCAGCTCCCGCTCGCCATCAACGGTGAGGGCGTAACCGGACTTGACCTCGAAGGTCGTAACCCCGCCGGAGCGAAGATCGTCGACGCGCTCGACGCTCTGGCTGCGAAGAACGTCACGGCTCGCGGCCCTCGTCGCCGAGACCGTGCGCGCTATCCCACCGCCGTCGTACGCGACACCCGCCATGCGGGCTTCAAACTCGTCGGAGCGTTCTCCCGCGAAGATCACGTGCGTATGAGAGTCCACGAACCCAGGGATCACCGCCGCACCGCCGGCGTCGATCATCTCGTCAGCGGCGGGCGCCTCGCGATCAGGACCACTCCACAGCACCCGCGCTTCGTCAACCACCAGCGCCGCGTCTCTGATTCGACCAACCTTCGTGCCATCACCCACGCTCGGATCATTCGTGATGAGCTCACCGATGTGACGAACGACGCGAGTGCTCATGCCCCAGCTTCGCGCATCGGGATTCGAACACCGCGCTCCGCAGCGGTCTCCTCGGCGATGTCGTAGCCCGCGTCGACGTGTCGGATGACGCCCATGCCCGGATCGTTTCGAAGTACTCGCGCGAGCTTCTGGGCAGCGAGCGTGGTGCCATCAGCGACGCACACCTGGCCCGCGTGGATGGAACGTCCGATGCCGACCCCACCGCCGTGGTGGATCGAAACCCACGTCGCACCCGATGAAGCGTTGAGCAGCGCGTTGAGCAGGGGCCAGTCGGCGATGGCGTCTGAGCCGTCGAGCATCGACTCGGTCTCACGGTACGGCGACGCCACCGACCCACTGTCGAGATGATCGCGACCAATGACGATCGGCGCCGACACTTCTCCGTTCGCGACCAGGTCGTTGAACGCCAGACCGGCGCGGTCACGTTCGCCGTAGCCGAGCCAACAGATTCGAGCGGGCAACCCTTGGAACGCAACTCGCTCCTGCGCCTTGGTGATCCAGCGATGCAGCGGCTCGTTGTCGGGGAACAGCTCGAGTACCGCTCGGTCGGTGCGCGCAATGTCACGAGGGTCTCCCGAGAGCGCAGCCCAACGAAACGGTCCCTTGCCCTCACAAAAGAGTGGACGGATGTAGGCGGGTACGAAACCCGGAAAGGCGAATGCGCGAGCGTACCCACCGAGCGCGGCCTCACCACGAATCGAATTGCCGTAGTCGAAGACTTCGGCACCTTGATCCATGAAGCCAACCATCGCCTCGACCTGTTTGGCCATGGATTGACGAGCCCGGTCGGTGAACTCATCAGGCTTCTTGTCCGCGTAGTCGTGCCAATCGCCCAGATCTATACCTTCGGGCAGGTAGCTGAGCGGGTCGTGTGCCGACGTCTGATCGGTCACGATGTCGACCTCGACTCCTCGTCGAAGAAGCTCGGCGAAGATCGTCGCCGCGTTGGCGAGCAGCCCGACGCTCAGCGCTCGACGCGCTTTCTTCGCGTCGAGGACCCTCTCAAGTGCGTGGTCCAGATCACTCGTCCATTCGTCGAGGTAACGATGATCCACTCGTCGCTGCAGGCGCGTCGGGTCGACGTCGACACAAAGACACACGCCGTCATTCATGGTCACCGCCAGTGGCTGCGCACCACCCATGCCACCGGCACCACCCGTCAGGGTCAACGTGCCCGCGAGCGTGCCACCGAAACGCTTTTGGGCCACTGCGGCGAAGGTCTCATACGTGCCTTGGAGGATTCCTTGGGTGCCGATATAGATCCATGAACCCGCGGTCATCTGGCCGTACATCGTCAGACCCAGCGACTCCAAGCGGCGAAACTCGGGCCAGTTCGCCCAATCACCCACCAGGTTCGAGTTGGCGATCAGCACTCGAGGCGCCCATTCGTGGGTCTGGAAAACCCCGACGGGTCGTCCAGATTGCACGAGCATCGTCTCGTCACCCTTCAACGTCTTGAGAGTACGCACGATCGCGTCAAAACTCGCCCAATCTCGCGCGGCGCGCCCGGTACCGCCGTAGACCACGAGGTCGTCGGGGCGCTCAGCGACTTCGGGGTCGAGATTGTTCTGCAACATACGTAGAGCCGCCTCTTGAGGCCAACCAAGCGTTGACAACGTCGCACCGCGGTCAGCGCGAACTGGTCGAGCACCTTGCATAGTCATCTCCTCCTACGTCAACGCCACAAAGCGACGGGCAATCTCCAACAGTTCCCCACTACGCACGAGCGCGGCGACGGCGCCGATCTCTGGCGAGAGCCACCGATCGTGGCCGGGCCCGCCGCTCGCTTCGTTAATGCGTGCCGCGATGGCGTCGGTGACCGGTGATCCAACGAGTGGTGCGCGCATGGCCAATGCTCGCGCTCCCGCCATCAACTCGATGGCGAGCACATCGCGACCGGCCTCAAGTGAGCGGCGCAACTTCCTCGCCGCGTGCCACCCCATTGAGACGTGATCCTCTTGCATCCCCGAAGAAGGGATCGAATCCACACTCGCCGGTGACGCCAGGCGCTTCATCTCTGACACGAGCGCGGCCTGCGAGTACTGGGCGATCATCAGTCCCGAGTCGACACCGGCCTCGTGCGCGAGAAAGGGCGCCAGGCCGAAGGATCTGTCAACGTCGAGCAGGCGATCCGTTCGCCGTTCGGCCATCGACGCCACGTCAGCGAGGGCAATGGCGAGAAAGTCGAGAACATACCCAACGGGGGCGCCGTGAAAGTTCCCGTTGGAGACCAGGGAGCCATCGGCCAGCACCGAGGGATTGTCAATCGCCGACGCGAGCTCGATATCGGCGACACGCGTGGCGTGCGCCAGCGTGTCGCGAGCCGCACCGTGAACCTGGGGTGCACAGCGCAGTGAGTAGGCGTCTTGGACTTGACTGACGTCATCGAGGTGCGAACTGACGATCGGCGAGTCCTCGAGCAGCATCATCAGGTTCGCAGCACTCGCACACTGACCAGGGTGCGGGCGAAGTGCATGGATCTCCTCGACGAAGACGCGGTCAGTACCACGTAGTGCCTGGATCGAGAGTGCCGCGGCGACGTCGGCGAGCTCGAGTAAGTCGTGGATGTCATCAATGGCGAGGATCAATTGGCCGAGCATCCCGTCGGTACCGTTGATGAGGGCGAGACCCTCTTTCTCGGCGAGTACCACCGGCGAGAGTCCAGCCGCGGCGAGGGCTTGACTCGCGGGCATTCGCGCACCGCTCGCGTCGCGCACGCTGCCTTCGCCCATCAGTGCCAACGCCACGTGCGCGAGCGGTGCCAGGTCACCCGAGCACCCGAGCGATCCGTATTCGTGCACGACAGGGGTGATACCCGCGTTCAAGAGTGCGGCGTAGGCCAACGCCGTGGAGGCTCGAACGCCCGAGACACCACTGCAGAGATTGGTCAAACGCGAGAGCATCATCGCGCGCACGACCTCCCCCTCGACTTCGTCCCCGACTCCTGCCGCGTGCGAGCGAATGAGCGAACGCTGCAGGTCGCGGCGTTGGTCTGGAGAAATGAAGGTCGTCGCCAACGATCCGAAGCCTGTCGAGAGGCCGTAGACCGGCGTACCACTCGCCACCAATGCGTCGATCGCTCCACGCTGACGCTCAAGGCGTTCGAGGACGGCGTCACCCAACACAATCGGCTCGAAGTCGCGAGCCACGGCGATGAGCGCCGCGCGATCGAGGGGTTCTAGCCCCATTACTACCGTCATACTCGTCTCCTCCACACACCCGCCAGGGCTTCTAACACCAAGAGCGCCGCTAGGCGAACGGTTCGCTGATCCGAGCTATCTCGCTCCACATCAATCTCAGTCACGTCAAGAGCAGCCACGCGAGCATCGCTCGCTACACGGCGCACGAACCTACGCATTTCATCAGCGCTCAGACCGCCAGGCGCCGACGCCGGGCACCCTGGCACGACCGAGCGGTCGCCCGCGTCCATGTCGATGTCCACATAGACCTTGCGTCCACCAGCGCCGGCGATCGCGAGCGCGCGATCGACAACATCTTCGAGCGAGAGCGATCGCATCTCATCACGCGAGATCACGGTTATCCCGGCGTCATGTGCCCGCTGTGCGTAGAAGGCTGAATTGGAGAAATCGGCAAGACCCACCTGCACGACGTTCGCACCTGGTAGCCCCGCCTCGAGGAGTTGACGTACCGGCGATCCGTTAGAGACACCGTCTCGAAGATCGAGGTGCGCATCGAGTGTGATCAGACCCCACTGCGACATGTCCGAAGCCGCCAGCGCACTGAGGGCGTGCCACGTCACCGCGTTGTCACCACCCAACACCACACGGAGCTCGACGCTCGCGTCGAGAGAATCGAAAATGGCGCGCAGCCTCTGCTGCACGGTCTCGTTATCCGGTTCAGGAAGATCGCCGTAGTCAATGAGTGCGACTTCTTCACTGAGATCGATGTGGTCCGAGTACGACCACGTAGAGAAGCGCTCGAGCGCTCGTCGCACCGCTTCGGGCGTACTGAGAGTCGAGCGCGGCGTCACCGAAGTCGAGAACGTTGCGAGCCCCATGAGTGCAACGTGTGCACGGTGGGCAACGGGTGCGGTGGTGAGCAGTGAATGCGCTGAGGGCCAATTGGGATCGCGCGCGTTTGCCACGTAGCCCATGCTACGCAGGCGCCACACGTGGTCCGAGTGCGCGAGCGACCTTCAGGTAAGTGTCCTCAGCCCCTGGTCGGAGGTTTCCACATTGGTAGTGGCAGTGGACTGAAGTCAGCGAGGACGCGCTCGAAAAGTCTCCCAGCCTCGATGATCGTCCATTCGCACTGAGCTCTGGCGATCACCGCGAGCCCCACTGGAAGGCCCTGTACGAGGCCGAGCGGCAGGCTCATGATTGGCCATCCCGCAATCGCGGGAGCCATTGTGGCGACGCTGGCGGGTCCGGGATGACCGCCCACGGCGAGGTCACTCTTCCAGCTTGGACCGTAGGAAGGCGCAATTACCACATCAACCCCCTCGAGCCCCGGCGCAAGGCAGGTATCGACCGCCCACTTCAAATTACGCGCACGGCTCACCGGATACGCCTCACCTGCTCGACCGCCGGTCAGGACAGCTCTCTCAAAGAGGTCGTGCCCGAAGTACTTCTGCTCGATGTCACGGTGCTCGTCCTCGTAGGCAATGACCTCGATCAGTGACGCAACGCCCGGTCCTGGTCGACCCTTCAGATACGTCGTCAGATCATCGAACAATTCAGCCAGAAGGACTACCTCTTCGTCCGCAGCCTCCTCGTCACCCGGCAACGCCAGTTCGCGTTCGTGCACTTCAGTCCCGCTCTCACGCAACCGTCTGACAAAATCGTCGAAGAGTTGATCGGTTTCGGGGTTTCCGGTGCGCCAATTGGTCGCCGCCGCGATCCTCGGTGCCGTAGAACCGAGCGGCGGTGTGCTCGACGCGAGTACCCCGTAGAGAAGCGCAACGTCGTCGACGTTACGACCCATGGGACCGGGACTGTCCTGGCTCGCACTGATTGGTACCACGTAGGTCGCGGGCACGTTGCCGACAGTTGGTTTGAGTCCGACGACGCCGTTCACCGACGCGGGGCACACGATTGAACCGTCGGTCTCGGTGCCTACCGCTAAGGGAGCCAGTCCGCCCGCCAGCGCGGCACCCGAGCCAGACGAGGAGCCCCCCGCCGAGCGGTCGAGTGCCCACGGATTGCCCACCAATCCACCGCTCGATGAATAGCCACTCGTTGATCGAGACGATCGGATATTCGCCCACTGGCTGAGATTGGTGCTGCCCATGACGATGGCACCCGCCTCTCGAAGACGGGCCACCAGCGGCGCGTCACGGGTGCCACGACCACGCAGCGCGGTCGAACCCGCCAGACCCGGAAGTCCCACGGCCTCGATGTTGTCCTTGATCAAAACTGGAATGCCGTGCAGCGGCCCTCTCAGCTCGCCGCGCTGGCGCTCGTCATCGCATCGCTCAGCGATCCTCACGGCGTCCTCGCTCACTGCCGCGACTGCGTTGAGAGCAGTTGCGCTCGATGGCGCGTCAATTTCTTCGATTCTCTTGAGTAACGTCAGCACCACGTCACGTGAGGTGACATCTCCCTCTTTCAGCCGTCGCGACATCTCTATCGCTGACATGTAGCCCGTTGGGGCACTCGGTACGTGCGGATCGCTCATGGACCAATGCTATGTGGCCCACTTTCGAGAATCGATGCCGGTCTCTCGTACCGGTAGCGCTCAGTTTCAAGACAATCTCCTAGGTGACCTCCGTCGCAAGTCCCGCGATGTCCACTTGCGCTCGAGACCCGACGGGCCGTGACCGACTGCTCTCACTCACTAGAGACGAGACGGAGTCAAAGATGGAACGGTGCAATCATCGAGCGTGCACTCTTCGCACCACCAAGCAGCGGCACGTGCAAAAGCGTCTCCGTCGCGCGAAGCAACGAGTAGTGGGTCAACGCAACACCAACGCGTAGTCCGCGCGGCACCGACGGCGCCACCACGATGGTCGGAACTTGATTCGTTGCGGACGAGTCGCTCTCGTCGAATGTTATGAAGAGCGCCAGCGATCGTGATTGATACTGAGCGCTGGCGACGATGCTCGGAACGATGCGCCCCAGCCACGCATCGCCAACGCTCACCGCGCAACTGTGCATATCGTTGCACACGTTGGGCACGATCAAGGTGAACGCCGCGTTGAGATTTAGAGGAAGAGTAAGGGGCACATCATTACGCGCACACATGGCACCGAGGTTGGTGTAGTAAACGGCGGGGTTGTGGCGCGCCGCATAGTCGCCACTGGTGACTCGATCACATCGCGAGGGCATCGACTCGACCAGCGCGCGCCAGTTCGAACCAAGTTCCGAGAAGAGGTTCGTGACATGTAATGGGTGCGTCGCCGGCTCGCCGTCATCGGTGATGCCCTGGATAGAACCCGAGGTCAGCGCGATGTAGTTAGGCAGACTCGGATGCGCCACCGCCACCTGGTTGGTGGCGAGTCCACACGACGAGATGAGCCTGTTGAAGTACGGCGCGCTCGACGAACCAACGACCGAGTAGCCCACGTTCTCGAGCATTATCCACACGACGTGTTGGTAGTGCGCGACGCCCGACACGGCGCACGGCGCATTCGAAGAGATCCTCAGCGGTCGAGCGGTACCCGAAGAATTCGACACAATGCCGAGAACTCCCGCGAACACCGCTCCAACGATAAGCACCTTCGCGCGCCACATAGCCTCATCATTGCAGCGCCGCCGTACCGGCGCGAACCCGATGTCACGACCGCCAAATCCATCACGCCGCGCGCGACGTGGGTGAGTATCCGCGAATCGCGATGCGTGAAACGGAAAACTTGAGGGGTGAGCATCGGCGAGGTCGACATCTCTAGTGCCGCCTCAAGACCAGGGCGCGTGCGACACGCCTACCGTCTCGGACTCGTGGTCGCCGCTGGTTCGGTGGTCATCTCACTGATCTTGATGCCGTTTGCCTTCATGAGCCTCTACTCCGCGTTTGAGCACCCCGCGGGCGATCACGGCTTCGACGTGATGACGCCAGCGTTGCTGCACGGCGAATGGACCAAGCTCAACGTCTCGGCGATTTCGATCGACGAGGTTTCTGGCGAGGTTGTCCTTCGAGTCTCGGGGTTCCACAACTGTCCGAGCGGTTGTCGTGGCGTACAGCGGGTCCAACTCTTCTCCGTGCACTCAGACCCGAGCGGCGCGTTGGGCCCTCCGCCCTCAGCAACGATCAGCATCCCCGCAGACTCGAGTGAGATCGAACAGCAGGTAACGCTGCCCATTACGGGGAACCTGAGCCGCTACCCCTTTGATAGTTACCGCCTGCTGCTCGGTGCGACTTTCGCCAACGTAAGCGCATCGGGAGTGGCGACACCCATCACACCCTCACACGCTCGTGATCAGCTCGCGTTCAGCGTGAGTAACGCCATCCCTCGCATCTCGCTCGGCGCGCCACGCATCCTGAGCGCTCACGAGTACGACTCGACCGGAGCCACGTACGACGCCGTCGTCTCGCTTGATTTCTCTCGACCCTTGTATCTGCGGATCATGACGGTGCTCTTGACACTCTTGATCGTGCTCGCCGCGGCCTACGGTGTCCTCTTTCGTCCCTTCACCCAGATCGTGCCCACGGTGGGCGCCCTCGTGCTCGGCGTCTGGGGCGTGCGCTCGCTCCTCGTAGGTTCGTATCCCCCCGACTCAACCGGCGTTGATCTCGTGCTCGAGGGTTCGATTCTGCTCTTACTCCTCACTGTCGCCGTTCGCGCTGTCGCGTTCATGGCGCCGCGCGCTCATCTGCGCACGGTGCGCCACTCGTCGCGCGAAGACAGCGCGAGTGGCCGCGTTGACGAGGATGAGGAACCAGAAATACCTGGTGACTTGTGAGCGTTCGATGACGCGTGTCACTCGATAGTCGCCTCTAGTTCACCTCTCGGCAACTCGACGCCACTAACCTTCGGTCCCGAGATTCGTATGACTCTCAAGTGGCTATACTTCAACCCTCATTAATTTCGAGCGGCACTGCCCCAGCGGACGCTCCCAGCTGAGAGGACTCCGCGATGAACTCCTTTGAACAACTTGAGTCGAACGTGCGCTCGTACTGTCGAAAGTGGCCTGCGGTCTTCGCCACGGCCCACGGTTCGACCATCACCGATGTCGATGGAGTCGAGTACCTCGACTTCTTCGCGGGCGCGGGGGCTCTTTCCTACGGCCACAACAATCCCGTATTGGTCGAGGTTGCCATCGAGCACCTTCGCGCCGGCAGACTGCTGCACAGTCTCGACACGTTCACGGTTGAAAAGCGTCGCTTCCTTGAGGCCATGCAGCGCTACGTCCTGGAACCTCGTCAACTGGACATGGTCATCCAGACCGTCGGACCGACCGGTGCGACCGCCGTGGAAGCTGCGCTCCAGTTGGCCCAGCGCCTCACGGGTCGCCGTGCCGTGGTGGGCTTCGAAGGGAGCTATCACGGCATGTCCTACCGCGCGGCGTCGATCTCCGCGTCGATGGCCGGACGAGCCACCAGTGCTCACTTGAAGGACTTCGTCGCGCTGCCCTTCGTCGAGAACGTCACCGATGCGGACCTCGAGTTGTTGGACCGCACCCTTCGCGGCACCGTCGACGGTCAACCCATCGGCGCGCTCATCATCGAGCCCACGCAGGGCGAGGGCGGTGCACGCCCCTTCGACCCCGCGTACCTGCGCGCGATTCGAGAGCGCTGCAGCGAACTCGGGATCATCGTGATCGCCGACGAAGTGCAAGCCGGCGTTGGTCGTACCGGTTCCTTCTTCTCCTTCGAGAGTTCGGGTCTGGACCCCGATATCGTGTGCGTCTCCAAGTCGATAAGTGGTTTAGGGCTACCAATGGCCCTTAACCTCGTGCGCCGCAGTCTTGACACCTGGGCTCCCGGAGAGTTCTCGGGCACCTTTCGCGGCAACAACCTGGCCTTCGCGACGTCGGCGACGATGCTCGAGACCTACTGGGCTGACTCAACCCTCGAAAAGAGCACGGAGCAGCGCGGCCACACCGTTCGAAGTGCCCTGCAAAACATGGCGGACCAGTTCGGTGAGGGACAGTTCGTGGTTCGAGGCAACGGTCTGTTGTGCGGCCTCGACGTTGGCTCCACCGAGACTGCGGCGCGCATCGCACAAGGCGCTTTTGAGCGTCACTTGATTGTTGAGACCTGCGGTGCGGGGGACACGACGGTCAAGTTGTTGCCAGCTCTCGTCATCGGTGACGACCAGCTCGAAGACGGACTCACGAGACTGAGCGACGCAGTCGCCCAGGCCACCTCGCATTGAGCGACGACTTCACCTGGCGCGATCACATCGTCACATTGGACGAGCGTGGTCTGAGCACCCTGAAGAAGGCGGCGCAACAAGCCGTCGAGAACTTGCAGCGCCCGACGGGCCCGAGGTCCGACGCGTCGCCGAGCGCGCTGCACGATCTCATCGGCGCCTTTGAGGTCTGTCCGGAAGAGGGCATCGGCCTCGAACGCTCACTCGCCGACCTGGGTCAGGCCGTGTGGGCCAACGCAGTCGTGCCAAGCGATGCG
>JAJXXA010000133.1 GCA_021781335.1 Actinomycetes bacterium | reverse complement strand
TTGACGAACGCTATTGCCGTGAGACCACCCGTGAGGGCGAGGGCGATGACACTTACGAGCATGGTAATTGATACAGCGCTGTTGTGAGAGATGAATCCGCCGAGGAGTCCCTCGAAGAGCAACCATTCTGAGGAGAAACCGCTGAAGAGCGGGATGGCCATGATTGAAACAGTCGCGACGGCGAAGAGCGCCGCCGTGGCGGGGATTCGCGAGAGAAGTCCGCCTAGTTCGTCAAGGTTGCGCGTACCGGCGGAGCGTTCGATCGCGCCTGCGGCCAAGAAGAGACATCCCTTGAAAGCGCTGTGGGCGACGATCAGCAACAACGCCGCAACCATCGCGAGATGGGCGACCTCGTGATGGCCGGTCACGGACAACGACCCGGCTGCACCGACACCAAGGAGCACCAGGCCCATGACGTCGATGGTGGAATAGGCGAGGAGTCGTTTGAGGTCGGTGCTGGTTGTGGCGTGAAGAGCGCCAAAGAGTGCCGAGACCACGCCGAGCGAGCTGACGGCTATCCACCACCAGAGCGCCCCACCACCAAGGAGCGTTTCACCCACTCTGATGATCCCGTAGATCCCTAGTGCCACCATCGACCCTGACATCAAGGCAGAGATAGGACTTGGCGCCTCGGGGTGGGCTTTGGGCAGCCAGACGTGAAAGGGCACTGCGCCCGCTTTCGAGGAGAACCCGATGAGGCAGAACACGAATGCCGCGGAACGCTCGAGCGACGTCAAAGCGTTCGCGTGATGTTGGAGCGTCGAGAACGTCTGGCCGTGTGCAGGTCCCGCCATGATGAGAAAACCGAGCAAGATTGCGGACGCGCCGAGCTGGGTCATCACGCCGTACCACAGTGCTGCCTGGCGCGCGGCGTCGTGGTGACGATGTTCGGTTGTAATCAGCAACATCGAGCTGAGCGCCATGAGTTCCCACGCGAACATCCAGGTCATCACGCTTGAAGCCATTGGCACAAGAAGCAGCGAGAAGAGGAAGAGCATGAACATCGACATGGTGAGGCGCGAACCCGACTCTGCTCGCGCGTAGCCGATGTAGTAGACGCACGACGCCACGCCCACCAGTGAGGTCACCACGACAAACGTTGCTCCTAAGGGATCGAGCGTGAGGTCTACGCCCGAGAGTGGCAACAAGAGAGTCGAGTGAAAGGAGACGGAGTGCCCGCTCGCCAGTACACGAATCGATGCGCCGCCCGCACCCAGGCACGCACCAGTACCGAGAAGTGCGGTGGCCGTGACGCGCAGTGGTTCGCGCAAGACCAGCGCCGCGAGAAAGCCGAGAAGGGCGAGGCCCAGACTCACGAGGGCGATATCCATGGTCATAATTCGGTCAGCGATCGAAACGCCGCAATGATCTCGTTGGGGTGTGGCGGACAGCCTTCAATTCGGATGTCAGGCTCGACGATTTGGTCAAGTCGCAGTGCCACACCATAGGCGTCGGCGAACATACCCCCGTTCACTGCGCAATCGCCGCACGCAATGACAACATGTGGTTGTGGGGTAGCGGCTAGGGCGCGAACTAATGGCCCATGCATATTTCTCGTGACGACCCCCGTGATCAAGAGTCCGTCTGCGTGGCGAGGTGAGGCGACGAGTCGGGCACCGTAGCGAGGTGCGTCATATGTTGGTCCGAATGCAGAAGCGATCTCGAGTTCGCAACCATTGCAGGAACCAGCGTCCACGTGGCGAAGTTGCATCGAGCCACGGATGTCCACTGAAGTGGCACTTGGCGGTTTGATCGGGGGCGGACCCTTCGTTGCTTCGCTTACCGGCTTTGAGAAGATCGTGCGGATTATGGAGCGCGCGCTTCGCTTGGGGAAGGTCATGGCCGACCCGAACGATGGGTCATCGTTCGCAAAGAGTTCCGTGTCGTGCGCGATATCACGAGGGTTGCGGATTCTCGAGGTCCTCGAGGGTCTGGCGGGCTCGTCCCAAGGTTGAAGCAAGGACCGATCGTGCCGCCTTCAAGAATCTACCGACTGAAGGGTCTGTGACCCGGTACGTCACCGCATTGCCCTTGCGACTCGATTCCACGAGTGCCGTGTGCTTTAGAACGTTGAGGTGTTGGGAGAGAGAGGATGGCTCGAGTCCAGTGGCGGCGAGCAGGGTCGTCACCGGCTGCTCGCCCTCAACGAGGAGCTCCAGGATTCGAATTCGAGCCGGATGGCCCAGGGATCGAAAGAGGTCAGCTTTGGCCACATAGAGCGGTTGGTCGATCCGGTTAAGAGCCATTTCCACATACTATCCATGAATTCATATATTTTGAAAGTCATAGATTCGTTGCCTGACGTCTTACGCCGGGGTCGCTCTTCACGCGCACGAAGGTGATGTATTTTGCACTGTCGTGTCATGGCACGATTTACACCAGTCCCCGCCACTGGGCGCTGCTTCATGTGCTGTGCTGCAATTCGCGAGCCTCCTGTTAAATGAGCCCCGTGACCAGGTCGTGTCTTGAACTCTTAGGCGGCGGTTGCGTCAGGAAGCAGAGGGGTCGTCGCCGTTCTCGATGTAGTAGCCAATTCCGGGCACCGTGCGGATCAATTTGCCAGATTCGTCGTGAAGTTTTTGGCGCAGTCGATGTACATACGCATGCACGTACTGCGCTTCGTCCCCATAACCAACGCCCCACACCGCCCCCAAGATCATTTGGTGCGTACACGTGCGACCGGCGTGGCGGGTGA
>JAJXXA010000085.1 GCA_021781335.1 Actinomycetes bacterium | reverse complement strand
GGCGCATCGAACCTATTGTCAAACCACGTACGATTGATGTACATGACACGCAGCGTTCTCGTCACCGGAACTGGCTCGTCGCCATTGCTGGAGAATCGGACCCCCGGCCTCGCCTACGTCTGCAGGGCATCGGTCTGCCAGATGCCCGTTGACTCGATCGAGGCGTTGGACGCGCAAATAGCCACCTTCAGGGCCGATGCCTCTCTTTAGTCGAGACCCCGCAGCCAAGGCCATCAAACGAATGGTCGAACACATGCCGCAGCGATCGAGCGTGGACCTCTCGCCGGGTTCTACGGTGTACGGTCTCGTGCTCGGATCGACCAACGAGACCACGACCGTTGTTGACCTCGCGTCACAGACCATCGTGCGCTGGCGTATCCCGTGGCCCGAGGATTTCGTCACTGACCTCGCGGTCTTTGACGTCGTCGAGGGCCAGCTCGCCTTTGACATCGAGCGCAACGACCTTGCCCAACCAGAGGCGGTGACCCTGGCGGAGTTGCCCAGGCGACTGGGCTCGTACCACGGACGACGCGTGCGCAAATGGCTCGAGCAACTGGCGAGCCCGGCCGACGGCCCGCTGTTCGGTTTTCGCGGACCCAGCGCCCCCTACTGGGAATTTCGTGGCGAGCGACCAAGCGTCGCACTCATCGCCGCTGATCGTGGGCCGCAACTACTTCGTCGTAGTGACGACGGCTCGACGTGGGTGCGCTTCGGGTGGTTCGGCGATGACGTGTGGCTACTCTGCGAAGACGCGCACGCCATTCGAACCATGGAGGCAACGAGACGTACGTCACTCGCGGGTAAAGACCTCGCAACCTCGCTCGGGTTTCGACCGACGTACGTATTGACGACCCTTTCCCAGCCCATTGACGGACACTGCTACAAGAGTTGCACGGGTCTACTGCCACGGGGCTAGACCCGGGACCGGTGATCTACTTGGGAAGCTTCCCCGACGCGAGTGCTTCGGCCATTGCCCATCCAAAGACCACGAGTCGTTGACCCTGACCGGGCTGAATTGATTCGAAGAACACTTCAACACCCTCAGGCACTGGCGCTTTGGACACGCTGTAGTCAAGGCCGCCCACCGGACCAGGGCTCATCGACATCACGAATGTATGGTCGTCGATCGACTTCTCGGAGCCGAAGCGCTTAGCGAGACGTCGCCCCCACGCTCGGTCCTCGCCCGTTGGCTTATAACCGAGGCGCGGCACCACGTCCTCAAGGCCCGCGAACGCACGATATCCGTCAGGCGTGGTCAGGCGCGAACCGAGCAGCACGTCTTCGTCAGGAAAAGCGAGCAGTGCCCGCCGAAACTGATCATGCAGGATTGCCTTCAACGTCTGGTCAGACTTGGCGTTTCGATCAACCAGCAAGAGTCCGACGAGCAACGACGGAGTTCCACCAATGCGTTCGAGCGTGCAGAAGGAATAGCCGCGCAATTTATTGCCTTCACGCGCGTGGGTGACAAGTACCCATTCCTCTCGCTGCTTGGACAAGAATCCGATGTCAAAACATGGTTCGCGGTCCACGCAGAGGTCTGCCATCTCGGCTAATTCTGCGTCGCTGAGGGCGGTGGTGTCCTTCGTTGTGACGATCATTGCCATAGGCAATCATTCTACGGGAGTTTCGCACCCCGCAAAACGGATTAGGCCTTAATCACGTTTCGCCCAAATTCCGAGCGCAGGTCGGCGACGACGCTCGCGATGTTCACGTTGAAATCTGGCCCTAATTTAAAGGCCTTACCATCGGCACCTGTTTCGACGATCACCGGCGATGGCCCGGGATAACGCGAGAGGATGTCACGTAACGCGCCGATTGAAGTGGACGTCAGGTCCTCGGGGCGCAGCAAAAGACGTAGTTCATCAAGGCCCCGGTCGAGTTTCAGCAGTTCGACCTCGAGCGCGCTGAATCGCAACTCCTCGTCGCGACTGTCAACACGGACCTTCATCAAGACGATGTTGTCCTTGGTGAGAAAGCCGCTGCACTTCTCAAAATTTCGAGCCGAGAAGTTGATCTCGATCGAGCCGCCCAGGTCCTCGAGCACGGTGCGCGCATACTGCTGGCCGGCCTTGGTCGTTCGTATCTGGACTTCGGACAGGATGCCCCCGATCGTGAACGCCCGCCCCGCCCTCGACAGCTCCTCACCGCGTTCTCGAATCTCGACCAGTGTGCCGTCGGTCTTGGCCGCGAGCGCGCTTTCCACCTCATAAAGCGGGTGATCAGAGATGTAGGTGCCGAGCATCTCGCGTTCGAAGTCGAGCTTCACCGACTTCTCGAACTCCACGTCGCTCAACGCGATCTCGGTGCCCTCCCAGTCATTGTCATCCTCGCCTCCCCCGAGCGCCGCGAAGAGCGTCGTGATGCCCAACGACAGGTCCTTGCGTCGGCTCAAGGTCACGTCGATGATCTCGTCCACTTTCAAGAGGAATCCCAGACGAGGGACACCGAGAGAGTCGAACGCGCCGGCTTTGATGAGTGATTCCATCGAGCGACGATTAAGGACGGCGGGATCAACCCTTCGTATGAAGTCGTAGACCGAGAGATATGCGCCGTTGGTTTCGCGTTCGTGCACGATCTTCTCCACGAGCGCGTCGCCCACGTTTCGCACGGCCGACATCCCAAAGAGGATCGTGTTCTCTTGGCGCAGACTGGGCGCGTAGTCGGCGAACGATTCATTGACGTCGGGCACGCCCACCTTGATGCCCATCTGTCGAGCCTCGTTGAGGTAGATCGAGGCCTTGTCCTTGTCATCTCGAAAGGACGTGAGCAACGCGGACATGTACTCGAGCGGGTAGTTGGCCTTCAGCCACGCGTTCTGATACGCAATGAGGGCGTACCCGTACGCGTGACTCTTGTTGAACGCGTAGTCCGCGAACGGTTCGATCTTGTTGAAGATCGCCTCACCTAGTTCGCGACCGTATCCTTCGCGCTCAGAGCCGTCGACGAACTTCGCACGTTGCGCTTGGATCATCTCTCGGATCTTCTTCGAACAGGCCTTTCTCAGATCGTCTGCCTCGGTCATGGAGAACCCTGCGATCTTGGTGGCGACTCGCATGATGTCTTCTTGGTAGATCATCAAACCGTAGGTTTCGCCCAGTATCTCTTCAAGGTCAGGATGGTCGTAGCTGACCGCTTGGCGATGGTTCTTGCGGTCGGCGTAGTCGTTATGCACGTTCTCGCTCAAAGGCCCGGGACGATACAGCGCGACCAGCGCCGCGATGTCGTCGAAGCTCGTCGGCGCCAAGCGACGCATGAGCTGGCGCATCTTGTCACCCTCGAGCTGAAAGATGCCAATTGAGTTGCCGAGCTTCAGCATCTCAAAGACCTTCTCGTCATCGAGTGCCACCCGGTCGATGTCAACCACTTTCGCGTGACGTCGCTCAATGTGGGCCAACGCGCGCTCGATGATCGCCAGGTTGCGAAGACCGAGGAAGTCCATCTTCAACAGACCCAACTTCTCAATGGCCGTCGCTTCGTACTGGGTCACAATGGGTGCATCGTCGACTGAGCCGTTCGGCGAGGATTTGCGCTGTACCGGCACGTAGTCAAGCACCGGGCCCTTGGTGATCACAACGGCGGCCGCGTGGATGCCGTCCTGACGGCGCTTGTCCACGAACCCTTTGGCGACGTCCACCGCGTGCTTAACCTCGGGATCAGTCTCATAGAGCGTGCGCAACTCCCCCGCCTCGGCGTAGCGAGCCTCGTAGCCGGGCGTGGGTGTGAAACACGCTTCGAGCGGCAGGTCCTGACCCATCACGAGCGGCGGCATGGCTTTGGCGATCTTGTCGCCCAATTGCGGCGGATACCCGAGGACCCGCGCCGCGTCGCGCACCGCGGCACGCGCCTTGATGGTTGAGAACGTGACGATCTGGGCCACGTGATCAGAGCCGTATCGCTCAGCCGCGTAGCGAATCATGTCGCCGCGGTATCGCTCGTCGAAGTCCATGTCGATGTCGGGCATCTGTTTTCGGCCCGGGTTGAGGAAGCGCTCGAAGATCAAGCCGTAACGAATCGGGTCGAGGTCCACGATTCGAAGGCAGTACGCGACGCAACATCCCGCGGCGGACCCTCGCCCCGGTCCCACGCGGATGCCCTTTTCTCTGGCGTGGCGAATCAAGTCCCACACGACGAGAAAGTAATCAGAAAAGCCCATGTCGGCCACGACGCCGAGTTCGTAGTCAAGACGTTGGCGCACTTCATCGTTGATGACGTCGCCGTATCGTTCTCGCGCGCCTTGAAATGCGAGCTCTCGCAACAATCGGTTCGCGCCTTCTTTGTGCGTCGCGCCTTCGTACTGCGCAGGAATCGGAAACTCGGGCAAGGCATCATTGTCGAACTCGATCGTGACGTTCACTCGCTCGGCGATGGCGAGGGTGTTGTCGCACGCGTCGGGCAGGTCTCTAAAGAGATAACGCATCTCGGCCGCTGACTTGAGGTAGTGCTGGTCGCTGTGGAACCGGAACCGATTGGGGTCGGCCACGAGCGACCCGGTACCAATGCAGAGCAGGGCGTCATGCATCTCGGCGTCACTGTGACGCACGTAGTGCAAGTCGTTGGTCGCGAGCAATGGCGCGTTCAGGTCGCGCGCGATCTGGAGCAACTGGGGATTGGTGCGAACCTGCTCGGGGATACCGTGGTCTTGCATCTCGATGTAAAAATTCTCCGCACCGAAGATTGTCTGTAAGCGACCTGCGAGTTCGAGGGCCTTGTCGTAATTGTCTTGCAAGAGCGCCTGCAGCACGACCCCACCAAGACACCCCGACGTCGCGATGATGCCCTTGGAATGACGTTCGAGCAACTCCCAGTCCAGACGGGGCTTGTAGTAGTAGCCCTCGAGGAACGCGAGCGACGAGAGTTCGCGCAAGTTTCGGTATCCCTCGTTGGACTCAGCGAGCAGCGTGAGGTGGTGATACAACTTCTGGCCACCTTCGGTGTCGCCTCCGGTGTCGTCGATCTTGCCGCGCCGCGTCGGGCGGTCAAAGCGCGAATTCGCCGCCATGTACGCTTCGAGCCCGATGATCGGGACGATGTCGTGCTTGCGACACGCCTCGTAGAAATCAATGACGCCGTAGAGGTTTCCGTGGTCGGTGATCCCCAAGGCGCGTTGCCCGTCAGCTTTTGCCGCCAGCACCAACTCTTCAACGCGTGCCGCGCCGTCGAGCATGGAATATTCCGTGTGGTTGTGGAGGTGAACGAAACTCTCAGCCATCCGCTGACGTGACCCTTTCGAAGATGGTGCGCAAATTACACGCGTGGCATTTTGAACCTAGTACCAGTGTGTCACGCACCGCGGGCCACTCTCAGAGGTACGTACCCGCCCGCGGTTCGCTGGCGCCTGGGTTGAGCGAGCGGTCGCGCATCTTCTCGAGTTGTGCCGCGGCGGCGGCTTGTTGGGCGAAGAGTGAGGCTTGGATGCCGTGAAAGAGTCCCTCGAGCCACCCCACGAGTTGCGCCTGGGCGACGCGAAGTTCTGATTCGCTGGGCACCTCGGCGCTAAAGGGCATGGACATGCGGGCCAACTCTCCGCCGAGGTCCGGCGAGAGCGCCCCGGACAACTCCGAGATCGACAACTGGTAGATCTCTCGCAGGCGAGCGCGACCAGCCTCGTCGAGTGGTGCGCTCCTCGCTTCATCAAGCAGCGACTTCACCATCGAGCCGATGCGCATCACCTTGGCGGGCTGACTGATGAAATCAGTGTCCTGGTCCTGATCGTCAGCTGCTTTTGGGGCCTCCTCGCCTGGTGACAGGACTTCGTCGGGGTTGACCTTCACATTGTCATTGGGTTCTTGTTCCACATACTGAAGTGTGCCAGATGCGACCACCCCCTGTCGCATCCGCACCCGCCAGGGCGCATAGATAGACTGCGCTCCATGAGGGTCTCAACGCGTGGTGACTACGCCAGCCGGGCGTTGCTGAGTCTCGCGCTACGTGACGACCTCTCAACACCGACCTCGGTTCGAGACCTCGCCGAACGCACGGGCCTCCCCCAGCCCTACCTGGAGCAGATCCTGCTCAGTCTGAAGGGCGTTGGCCTCGTGCGCTCCAAACGGGGTGTGGGTGGCGGGTACGTACTGGCCCGACCCGCAGATACCATCACGCTCGCCGAGATCGTGGCGGCCGTTGACGGGCCTATTGTCGCTGGTGACTTCGGAGAACCCCATCGTGAAGGAGCTTGCGACCACGAGGGCCAGTGCGTCTTGCTCGGGGTGTGGGCCGACGTGGGCAACCACATGCGCGAGCACCTTGCGAGCTTCACCCTCGCCGACCTGGTACTCCAGGCTCGTGGTGGGCAACCCGTGAAGCGCACCCACAGCTCTTAGTTCGTTCTTAGTACTTTGGTTGAAGAATCTTTAAAGGCTTGAACTAACTTTTTCAACGTGGTAAATTATTAATGCGTCCATAGGAGAAATACCCGCTAGGACGGCTTCACCGCACGTTGTCTAAGGAGAACTAGTGAGCACAGCCCCCCGCCGTTCCGCAGTAAATACCAATGACATGCTGGGTTTGCTCATGCGTGACTTGGACCGCTACCCGATGCCCAATTACGACGAGCAGGTCGAATTGGCCAAGCGCGTCACCGCGGGTGACGAAGAGGCTAAAAAGCAGATGGTCGCCGCCAACCTGCGCCTGGTGTTGCACTGGGCGCGCCGCTACCAGGACCGCGGTGTGGAAATGGTCGACCTCGTCCAAGAGGGCACGTTCGGGCTCCTACGAGCGGTCGAGAAGTTCGACTGGGAGCGGGGGTTCAAGTTCTCGACCTACGCCACGTGGTGGATTCGCCAAGCCCTCCAACGCGCCGTCCAACAGCACGGCCGCACCATTCGAATCCCGCTTGAGGTCGGCGAGCAGTTGCAGCGACTCGAAGCGACGACCGCTGAGTTGACGTCTATTTTCGGACGCAAGCCCACCGACGACGAGCTCACAGAAGCCACCGGCATGACCAAGTCAGTGCGCGAAGGCCTCAAGGGGCTCGCCGGCGTCACCGCCAGTCTCGACCAGCCAGCGTCCTCAGATTCGGCCACCACGCTCGGTGACCTCGTGGCGCCCAGTCAACAGGACTGGGTCGGCGAGATCGAACAGACGATGATGGACGAGCAGCTCCACGGTGCGTTGTCGAAATTGAACGACCTCCAACGAGAGGTGCTCACACACCGATTCGGTCTCAACGGCTCTACGCCCTTGTCGCTCCAGGCCACGGCCTCCAAGATGGACATCGGGGTTCGACGGGTGCGACGGGCCGAGGAAGAGGCGCTGGAGCTCCTTCGCGGCGACAGTGCAGTGCTCGCGACGCGAGAGAACGCCTAGAACTCAAAATCCTCAGGAACGAGCGGGGTCAAGTCCGCCGGTAACGGGACGTTCGTGACCAACCACTCGTCACTTCGCGGGTGGGCAAACGCGAGGGTCGTCGAATGTAGAAAGAACCGGTCCTCGGGCAAGCGCCGTTCTCGGCGATGCCCGTAGCGCGGGTCGTTGACCACGGGATGGCCAATCGTAGCCAGGTGCACCCTGATCTGATGGGTGCGACCCGTGTCGAGTTGCAGACGCAAGAGGGTCATGGCGTTGGGCTTGTCGATGCGACCGAGCACTTCATACCCGGTTCGAGCGGGCCTTCCATCAGCGCGAACCGCCATCATCGTAGGAGTGCGCGTCGAACGGCCAATTGGCGCATCGACGACCCCTCTCTCCTCGCTGACGTGACCTTCGACCATACCGAGGTACGTACGTTCCATGAGCCGCTCGGCCAGTTGCGCGCTCAGATTCAAGAACCCCTCGGGGGTCTTTGCGACGACAAGGAGCCCCGAGGTGCCCTTGTCGAGTCGATGCACGATCCCGGGCCGCAAGGGGTCACAGAGACCTTCTGCGCTGAGTTCTTGGATCTGGGGATAGAGCGCCAGCAACCCCGCGACCATGGTGCCAGTGCGCTGTCCCGCACCAGGGTGAACCACTTGCCCGGGCGCCTTGTTGACGACGGCGAAATCAGGGTCATCGAGGACCACGTCGACAATGACCGTGGGGTCAGCGAGCACAACACCGGTCTCGCGATCGGGCAGTAGCGCCACCAGGTGCTGGCCCTCTTCAACGACTACCGACGACTTCACGACCACTTTCCCCGCGAGGGTGACGCCCCCGCTCGCCAAGACCGCACTCGCCTCGGAGCGTGAGAGCCCCGTCAGCATCGAGAGCACCCGATCGATTCGAATATCACGAAGCGAACTCGGGATGACGAGGTCCAACGTCTCGCCGTTAAACACCTCGGGGGGTGTCGGGTCACTCATCTGGTCAACAACCTCTCGCCACGCAGCACGCTTATCAAGAGCACGACGAGACCGGTGGTGATGGATGCATCAGCAAGATTGAACACGGGAAACGAGCCCACGGAGATGAAATCGGTCACCCGATGTGGCGTTGAAACAACTCGGTCAACCAGGTTTGCCACCCCTCCACCCAACAAGAAACCGAATCCCACCGCGGGTGTGCCGTCACTGGCTCGCAGACCCACGACGACGACCACGACCACGACAACGGCGGTGAGGATGGAGGTCACAAGCGGTCCCGACTGATTAATGGAGAATGAAATGCCCGAATTGAACTGCAGGCGCAGCCACAAAGCGCCAACTACGTGGATGCTGTGCCGTACCAGCGTATGGCGAGCCCACGCTTTGGTGACGGCGTCGAGGCCAAGGACCGCCAGGGCCACCACGATGACGGTGTAATTGACGCGATGCGCTAGACGCTTGCGCGGCACGACACGCAGGTAAACACCGGCAACTGTGCGAGTAATCGAGGCTTGGAGATGGGCTCGTAGCACTCGTCACATCGGCCATAACTGCCTTCATCGATGCGCGCGAGCGCGACATCGATTTCATCGACCTTCAGTCGAAGCGCCGCCGCGAAGTCCTTCAGTTGGTCACGTTGGATGTCCGAGGCGACACTTGAGCCGTCCTCGTCGTCGTACTCGAGTCGCTCTCGGTCCACCAGCATCTCGTTGGCTTCAGATTCGCTGATCGCAATCTGGCTCGAAGTGGCCTCACGTGCCTCTAACAACAGCACGCGCAACTCTTCGAGGAATTCGGGGTCGTTTCCATAGGGCTTGGAGTGCATCTTTCGCTCCAGCGCCTCGAGGCGCTTGCGCTCTTCGGCTTCTCGCCTTTCGTGACGCTTCAGCTCTTCAAGGTTTCGACGTTCAATCTCACGCTGCTTGCGCTGCTTCTCGGCCTCGATGGCCTTACGCTTCGCCTCGATCTCGCGCTGCTTCTTCGCCTCGGCGGCGGCCTTCTCGCGCGCCTTTCGCTGGGATTCTCGCTCCTTGGCCGCGGCTTTGGCCTTGGCTTCTCGTTCTCGAGCGGCTTTTGCGGCGGCGGCGGCTTTGGCCTTCTCCGCGGCGGCTTTGGCCTTGGCGGCGGCTTTGGCCTTCGCCTCACGCTCCTTTTGAGCCTTGGCCGCGGCGAGTGCCTTGGCTTTGGCGGCGGCGGCTTTTGCGGCGGCGGCGGCTTTTTGTTCGCCGGTTGGAGCGAGCGACTTCTTTGCTACGGCCTTCGCGGGAGCCTTCTTCGCGGGAGCCTTCTTGATGGGGGTCTTTGCGGCGGTTGCCTTCTTTGCGGTCTTGTTCACGACGACTTTCTTGGCCGGAGCCGATTTCTTGCTGGGGGATTTTGAGACAGGGGACTTCGCACTGGTGCTCTTGGACAACTTCTTCGCGGAGGCCTTCGGGGCCGACGTCTTCTTAGCAGTGGCCTTTGCGGCGGGCTTTGCGCTGGACGGCATAGTTCTCCTCAAATTGCGTTGGACAAGTGCGCGCCGACCCTAGCAGCCCGCGCCGGTTCTAGGAGCGATCGTCGCGCGACGCCTGCTCGAAATTGAGAACCTGCCCGATGGTCTGCTGGTTCGAACCCGGTGCAGGTGCGGGCGGCGGTGCGAGCGGTCGCACCGAACTCGCGCCACGCGGCTCTTGACCAGGCGACACCGCGGGTTGAGGGCTCTGGGCTGGAGTTTGAGGCTGAGGTGTGGGCGCTGGGGCGCTCGTGGCGGCTCGAGCGTCGCCGACGTGCAGTGAACTCTCGATCCACCTCGAGAACTCGGCCAAGACACTGCTCAAACGCGTCCGCTCGGTTTCAAGTTGGCGCGCCAGTGTGTCGACGTCCTCGCTCAAGCGCTGCTTGAGGCCGTTCAAACGATTGACTTCATCCTCGGCGCGGCTTCGCGCTTCAGACACGATCTCTCGTGCACGCTCCTGGGCCGCGGTCGTGAGCTCGCGCGCTTTCGCCTCGGCTTCTTGTTGGGCTTGTTCGATGAACTGCTGGGCCATCGCGATCATCGCCGTCACCTGCTCGGCTCCGGCGCCAGTACTGACGACCCGTGGCGGGGGCGTCGTTGGCACCTGCGCTGTCGGCGCCTGGGTCGCGGGGGCCGACACTCCGACGCCACTTTGTAGCTGGTTGATCCGCTCGCTCGCCTGACGCAGTTGCTGACGCATCTGGTGCAATTGGTCCTTCAATTGGCGCGATTCCGCCGACACGCGTTCAAGGAATTCGTCGACCTCATCGACGTTATAACCCTTGAGCCCCACTTTGAAGGCCACAGTATCGATGGCGTCGAGCGCCGAAAGAGCGTTTTCCGAACTATCCATGCAGCCACCCTACTGCGCGAACGGTCAAAACAGTGGCTTAAAGGCTAGATGACGGTGTTGATGACTTCGAGCAGGATGATCGCCACCAGCACCGAGAAGTCCACGCCGACACCACCAATGCGCGGGCGTGGGACGATCTGGCGAAGCGGGCGAAGGACCGGCTCGGTGATGCGCCACAAGAAGCGTTTGGTCGCTGCGAGGCCACCCGACTGGTCGGTGGTCGGGAACCAACTCAACAGTGCCGAGATGATGAGCACCCAGATGTAGAGGCTGATGATCTCGTGAACGAGGACCATTACAGCCCGGTCGACTGGTAATTGGAGGCGCGCAGTCGCTCACGCGCATCGGGGCTGAGGTGCATGCCTTGAGGACTCACGAGGTAGACCGC
>JAJXXA010000065.1 GCA_021781335.1 Actinomycetes bacterium | reverse complement strand
TTGTGTTTCGTCGTTCGTGGTGGGCGAAGTGGTGGTGATGGCACGACTCGCCACGGCTACCACGCGTTCTCCGTCAGTGAACAGCTTGTCGAGTGTGTCGCGCGCCTCTTTGGACACGCTCGCGCAGCGTTCGAGCACAGACTCCGGCGAGCCCTTGGTGACCAGCAGTAGACCACCGGCGGGGTCGTCAACGACCACCGACGCCCGCTGTCGTTCGTGGTCGAACGGTAGGACAGCGCGCCGCGTATACGCGCTCGCCGCTCGAGCCAGCGCCGAGTCCTCGCTCGCCTCACTCGAGGAAAGCAGCGCCTGGTCCAGCGCGTTGCCACCCACAGGTCCGTCCTCGCTCCGCGATGACTCATTGCAGACAAGTCCGAGCAACAAGGGACGATCATGGTGTTCACCACGCTCATCCAGTGACTGCTCGAACTCTATGGCGCCTTCGGTGAGGGTCCCCGTCTTGTCGGTGAAGAGGATCTCAATATTGCCCAGATCTTCAATTGCAACCAGTCGCTTGACGAGGACCTTCTTCGCTGCAAGCGCGCGAGACCCCGACGCCAGACTGATGGTCACGATTGCTGGCATCATCTCTGGTGCGATGCCCACTGCTATGGCGAGTGAGAACAACAGTGCTTCGAGGAGCGAACGTGATAATGCGATGTTCATGATGAAGACGAATCCCGTGAGGACGCTCGCCACGAGAAAGAGGAATCGCGAGAAGTTCGAGAGTCCCACCTCGAAACTCGTGCGGGTCTGTTGCTCGGAGAGGCCGGCGGCGATATGCCCGAATGCCGTGCGTGGCCCAGTCGCGACGACGACACCGAGCGCCGAGCCTTCGTGCACCAACGTGCCCATAAAAGCGCACGACGTCAAGCCCTTCGCTGGGTCGACGGTGGCGTCGCTCGACTTGACCACTGGAAGGGATTCTCCGGTGAGTATCGCCTCGTCACATTCGAGTTGATTGACTTCGAGTAGGCGTAGGTCGGCGGGGACGATGGCGCCAATGCGCAGCGCCACGATGTCGCCGGGTACGAGCTGGGTCACCGGCACCTCGACGATCCTCGCGTCGCGACGAACCTGCGCCTTCTGGCTTATCTTGGAACGAAGCGCGGTCATGGCGAGCTCCGCCGCGTACTCATTGAAGAAGCCCAGTCCGACGCTGAGGGCCACGATCACCGCGATGATGATCGCGTTCGTGCCGCCCCCCGTCAGTCCCGAGAGGAGCGCGGCACCCAACAACAGGAGCAGGAGCGGATTGCGTAACTGGCGAATGAGCACGAGCGACGCGTGGACGCTTCGAGTGCTGAGTATGTTCGGACCTACTTCGGCGATCCTCGCTTCTGCTTCATCTGGGGTGAGCCCGGTCAACCCACTCTGGAGTCGGGCGAGGACCTCAGTTGGCTCAAGGCGTCCGGCCTCGTCGAGGCTCAGTCGGTTCGAGGACTCGTCCGGTGGACTCATTGCAGCGATCCCAGGGCTCGAGCGAGGAGAGGGGGGCCGGGCATCGGTGTCATTGACTCATCGTGGACGACGAGTGAACTTTCCGGTCAGCGGACACTCGATGGCCGCAGACCTCACTCGCCGCGACGACGCTTAGTCTTTAGTCTCGTCGCGGAGCAACTTGCGTCGAGCCTTGTACTCGTCTGCGTCGATCTCACCGCGAGCGAAGCGCTGATCAAGGATTTGTCCGGCGTCGTGCACCGGCGGTGACTTCGGCGGCTCATTTTGGTACCAAGGGTTTGAGCCCCAATGGTGGTGACGGTAATCGTGGTCGTGACGATGGAACATCCCTGACGCGATCCACGAGATGAGCCCGAGTATGAGCAATATGAGTAGGAACGCGATCAGGCCACGCGCGAGCCAATCCCCATTGCCATTGTTGTAACCGTACGGGCCCATATGAGTGCCGTCCTTTCAATACCTGACCTTGGTCTAGGTCCCTTCGAGAAAGAGCCACTAAGGGCCAAAGTAACATCTTGGCGAGACGCGGTTCTACCGTGTTGGTCTACGTGAGTGGCGTGAGTTGGTGAACGAGATGCGAGGACTCGTGTGATGGCGAACCCCCTTGAGGTCTTCGCAGACATCTGGTGTCCCTTCGCGCACGTCGGGCTTCGCGCAGCGAAGGCTGTACGCGATGAGCGCAGTTCCACTCGAGTGCCGATCCTGATTCGAGCGTGGCCGTTGGAACTCGTGAATGGCGTTGCGATGGACGGCGCCAGGACCGCGGATCACGTGCGCGAACTGCGAGAGCAGGTCGCTCCATCGATGTTCGTCGGGTTCGATGAGTCCAGATTCCCTTCGACGTCGCTACCGGCCCTGGCTCTCGCCGCACGCGCCTACGAGGTCAGTCACGAGATCGGCGAAGCAATGAGCTTCGCCCTGCGCGATGCGTTGTTCGAACGGGGCGAGGACATCAGCGACCCCGACGTTCTCGCCGGCCTCGCTCGTCACTACGACGTGGCGTTCGAGACCCAGATCGGCCTTGACGCGGTCTATGAAGATTGGCGCGCGGGCCAATCTCGTGGTGTCAAGGGCTCGCCGCACTTCTTCTGCGCGAACACCGACGCATTCTGTCCGGCTCTCGATATCGAGCGCGACGACGCGGGTCGCATATCACTGCGACTGCGCTCGAGCGAACTCGAAGCCTTCCTCGACGCGTGCTTTGAGCGCTGAGGCGATCAGGCTCAGCGAGCGGCGTTCTGCTCGGCGAGCACCTGTCGATGCACTTCTTCCATATCGATCTTCTTGACCTGTTCGATCAGGTCGACCAGCGCCTTCTCGGGCAGCGCACCGGCTTGACTGAACAGCACGACATTCTCTCGAATGATCATCAGCGTCGGAATCGACATGATGTTGAACGACGCCGCGATACCCTGCTGCGCTTCGGTGTCGATCTTGCCAAAGACAATGTCCGGGTAGGTCTCGGAAGCCTTTTCGAAGACGGGTGCGAACGTACGACACGGACCACACCAGGCAGCCCAGAAGTCGAGCAGGACGATGTCGTTGGACGACGTCACCTCTTCGAAGTTCTGCTCGGTAATCTCAACTGTTGCCACTGGCGGCCTCCTTGTTCTCTACTTCCATTTGTAATGGCACGGGGTTCAGTTTCGCCACTCGCGTGACCAGCGTCTCGTCAGACTACCGGGCGAATGTCGACTCTAATACCCCCTGGGGTATATTGTACCACGACAACCTCTCGACGTGCCCCAAAGGGCATGCGTTCAGGCCATGGAGAGCCGTGGGCGCTGCGAGCAGGTCCGGTGCTGATTACTGTGGCAGACAACGGACAGCCGATCGCTGCCCTGAAAGGAGTTCGACATGCCAAGAGATCCGTATGAGGACCTACCCCAGATTGCGTCGTTCGAGGTGACGTCCACCGATTTCGTGAACGGCGGTGAGTTGGGCGTGGCGCAACGAAGCGGCATGATGGGTGCCGGAGGCTCTGACACGTCACCACAGCTGTCGTGGAGCGGATTTCCGGCCGAGACCAAGAGCTTCGCGATCACTGTCTACGACCCGGTCGCACCTACGGCGTCAGGGTTCTGGCACTGGGCGGTGGCCAACATACCCGCCACCGTCACCTCGATCCCGGCGGGCGCGGGCGACGAGGCGGGCAGCGGTCTGCCACCCGGGGCGGTCCAGTTCGCCAATGACGCGAGCATGAAGCGCTACGTCGGGGCGGCGCCGCCCCCCGGGCACGGCACGCACTACTACTACGTAGTCGTGCACGCAGTCGATGTCGAGGACCTCGAACTACCAGAGAACGCCACACCGGCGTATCTGGGATTCAATCTCTTCATGCACTCGATCGCTCGAGCAGTGATGGTCGGCACGTACGCCCAGAACTAGGGTTCGACGCTTGGCTTAGCGCTCACCTGTCGCGTCGAGCCCCCACGCCGATGCGAGCAATGAGAAGGATTGAAGGCGTGCCTCGTAGGCGTGCGTACGTGTCGAGATCATCAGTTCATCTGCGTCGGTGCGCGCAACGAGTTTGTTGAGGCCCTCGAGCACCGTGGCGGGGTCGCCGATGATGTGAGAGCGCATTGCCTCGTGCACTGACGCTGTCTCTTCGGGCGTGAACGTGTGTGCAGCCGCCTCCTCGGGCGACGGCAACGGACCCACGCGTCCCGTGGTGCGCTGGAGGATATTGAGCGCGCTCGAACCGGCGAGCCATTCGGCCTCGTCGTTACTCGGCGCGCAGATGACCGAGGCGGCGACCATGACCGTGGGATGGTCTAGGAGGCTCGAGGGCGTGAAGTTGGACCTGTAGAGATCGAGTGCCTCATCGAGCAGTGCGGGAGCGAAGTGGTAGGCGAAGGAGAAGGGTAACCCCAACATTGCCGCCAGTTGCGCGCTGAAAGTCGATGAACCCAGCAGCCAGACCTCGGGCAGGTAGCCACTGCCGGGCGTGGGCGCAGGATGCGGTGGACGTTCGCGGGGTAGTAGGTACCCAATGAGCTCAACGACATCATCGGGAAAACGACTGGCGCTGAGATCGGGGCTTCGACGAAGCGCCCGCGCAGTGATGTGATCGGTGCCGGGTGCACGGCCTAGTCCGAGATCGATCCTTCCCGGGTGCAGCGCCTCGAGAGTGGCGAACTGCTCGGCGATGACGAGCGGCGCGTGGTTGGGCAACATGACCCCGCCCGAGCCGATGCGGATCGTGGTGGTGGCATTGGCGAGGTGGGCCATGATCACCGCAGGTGCTGAACTGGCGACGGCCGCCATTGCGTGGTGCTCGGCGACCCAGAGCCTGCGATAGCCGAGCCGTTCTACCGCGACCGCCATGTCGGTGGTCTCGGCCAGTGCGCGCGCGGGCGTCGATCCGCTCGCCACTGTGGCGAGGTCGAGCACGGAGAGTGGGATCATTATGGTGTCCACCCTACGGGTGTAGCGCGAGAGAACGACGCGGATCTAACGAAAGCCGACGACGCGATGTGGTTGATAGCCGCTCTCTAGACGCTCGATCTCCGAGTCTTCGAGTTTGAGATCGACTGCGGCGACGGCGTCTGTCAAGTGGTGCGATTTGGTGGCGCCCACGATCGGGCTCGTGATGACGGACTTGGACAACACCCAGGCCAACGCCACTTGGGCGGGTGTCGTACCGCGCTCGTTGGCTATCTCGATCACCGCGTCAACGATGGGCTTATCCGCGTCGCTGTAGAGATTGCGACCGAACTCGTCGGCTTGGGAGCGTGCGGTCTGTTCACTCCAGGGTCGAGTGAGGCGGCCACGCGCAAGCGGACTCCACGGAATGACTCCGATTCCCTGGTCTTCGCAGAGTGCCAGCATCTCGCGCTCTTCTTCGCGGTAGAGCAGGTTGTAGTAGTTCTGCATGCTCACGAATCTCGTCCACCCGTGTAGATCGGCGAGATAGAGCGCTTTGGTGAATTGCCACGCGTGCATCGAGGACGCCCCGATGTAGCGGACTTTGCCGGCCTTCACCACATCGTGAAGGGCCTCAAGGGTCTCTTCGATTGGTGTGTTGTAGTCCCAACGATGAATCTGGTACAGGTCGAGGTAGTCGGTACCGAGACGCCTGAGACTGTTGTCTATCTCAGAGAGGATGGCCTTTCGAGAAAGACCCTCACCGTTGGCGCCAGGTCGCATGCGACCATTGACCTTCGACGCGATCACCACTTCTTCGCGTGACACCAGGGAGAGCAGGGCCTCGCCGGTGATCTCCTCGCTGCTGCCCGCGGAGTAGACGTTGGCGGTGTCAAAGAAATTGATGCCGGCGTCGAGTGCTTGTCGAAAGAAGGGCAGCGCGCTCTCCTTGTCAAGTGACCAAGGCTGGTTGCCGCGGGTGGGTTCGCCGTAGCTCATACATCCCAAACAGATTCGAGACACTTGCAGTCCGGTGTTGCCAAGATTGATGTAGTCCATGGAGGCAATCTAATTTGTCTCGACCTCGAGGGTGACGCCGTCATAGAGGAGTCTGAGAATTCCAACCGCGAGATCGTGAGGGCGTCGTGCGTTGGCGGCACCGTTACGCTGAACAGCGAAGGTACGAACAATCCTCGAGGAACCACTATGCGCCTTGGACGAGTTGTTCTGGTGATGACGATACTTACTACCGTGGCACTCTCGTCGCACGCGCGAGCGTCTGGACTCGGGTCTACCTACGTTGCCCTTGGTGATTCCTACACGTCGGGCGCTGGTTTGAGTCCCTATCTCACGGGCTCGACCACGTGTAGCCGCTCGCCTGAGGCCTACCCAGAAGACGTAGCGCGGGCTCTCGCGGGTCCCCAACTCGACTTCGTGGCGTGTTCGGGCGCGACGATCTCGCAAATCATGCGCCAAGTGCACAGTGCGAGTGCGTCACTCGCTAACGCGAGCCTTGTCACTTTGACCGCGGGTGGCAACGACCTTTCCTTCTCCAAACTCTCACTCTCGTGTCTGGGTGCGGTCACGAGTCCATCATCTGATCACGTGCAGTATCTTCCCTTCTCAGGTGGTAGTTCCGCGTGCGCGAACGCGGTCGCCGGAGCCGCGAGACTGTTGGGCGCCAGCGTCAATCCAAAGACCGGAGCGGTGTCGTCACCCGCGGCGGTGACGGCGAACGTGGTGAGTACTCCCTCACCGCTCGAGGGTCGTTTGATCACCTTGCTCCAGACGGTCCTGCAGGCCAGTACCTCGGGCAACGCGCGAGCGGGTGCGAACGTGCTCGTCGTCGAATATCCAATGCTGCTGACCCATTTCACGAGCCACGCCTGTCTCTTGAGTGGTTCGCCACTCGAGATACCCGGCGGTGTGACCCTTTACCCGGCATTCTCGTCGTTGGTGACTCGAGAGTTGATCGGCGTGAATTCATTGCTTCGTCGAGAGACGGCCGCCGTCGTTCGAACATTGGCAAGCGCGCAGCCTCGTCTTCAGTTGGTCGACACGTCGTCGTTCGTGCCGCTCAATTGCAGAACGGGCGACTCCAGTGATTTGAACGGCGTGAGCGTCTCGACCTTGAGGTCAGGCAGCACACTTCACCCGACTGAGCGTGGTCAAGCGTTGATGGCTACCGCGGTGCTCCGTCTCGTCGGGTAGACCCGGGCATCGCGCTACGCGGTTGCGCTCAGGTGTTCGAACACGTGACCAGTATCGTGCGATGTCGACTTCTCGGTTGTCAGGTCATCATCGATATGCTCGATTTGTGTTGGTTCCACGTCCGATTTCCACCCCGCGACTTCTTCTGGTCCCGTTGCTCGAAGAGACACTCGATGCGCTCCTCGTGGGCGACCGGCACGCGGCGCAGGCACTGCAGGATCTCGAGTTCACCGCTGAATTTGCCGACTCTCTCGGCTATGAATTCCTTAAGGCTCAACTGAGAGGCATGCGTCGACGTGGTGTGCAAAGTGGATGGTTCGTGCGAGCCATTCTTCGAAAAGAAGACGGGGCGGTCGTAGGCGATTGTGGGTTTCATGGCTCACCGGACGACGTGGGTCGCGCGGAGATCGGCTATCGCATCTTGCCCGAGTTCCGCGCGAACGGATTCGCGACCGAGGCTGCGAGCGGACTGGTCGGGTGGGCTCGCGAGCACGGCGTACCCTCGGTGTACGCGGCGGTGAAGGTGACGAACGTGGCGTCACAACGCGTGCTCGACAAGGCGGGCTTCGCGCTGATCGACTCGCCCTCCTCGGAGCGCGCTGGCGCCGACGAGATGGTCTTCAAGATCGACATCTAGGTACGGGTGACCGGTCCACGACGAAGGTGGACACTCGCGGCTTCACCCGCCAACTGACGCGACTGTGAGCAAGGGAATTTGCGTCGGGCGTAGATTTCTCATATTCTTGATCGAATTAGTCATATATTGACCAATTTGGTGAGGAGAGGCCATGCACCATCGGATAGTCATCGTCGGGGCGGGAACTGCGGGCATCAGCGTCGCCGCGCGCCTGGGTCGCGCGGGAGAGCATGACGTTGCTCTCATCGACCCCGCACACGACCACTACTACCAGCCGCTGTGGACCCTCGTCGGTGCGGGCATCACCAACATGGAACGAACCAAGCGCGCACAATCGAGCGTCATGCCAAAGGGTGTGCGTTGGATCCAAGACGCAGTCGTCGAATTCGAGCCGGAGGAGCGCGCCGTTCGAACGTCTTCCGGCGCACGCGTCACCTATGACGTGTTGATCGTGTGCCCGGGTATTGAACTCGCCTGGGATTTGGTGCCCGGACTCAGTGAGGCCATGTCAACGAATTTTGCCGCGTCCAACTACGCGTCACATCTGGCTCCGAAGAACGCCGAGCTGGTGCGGCGCTTTCGAGGTGGCGAAGCGCTCTTCGCCGCTCCGGGAACACCAATCAAGTGCCCGGGCGCACCCCAGAAGGCAACGTATCTCGCCAGCGACTACTGGCAACGAACGGGCAAACTTGACGGCATCAATGTCACGTTCGCGACGGGCGCCGGCGGGATCTTTGGCGTTCCTGAGTTCGCACGGGTGCTCGAGGGCGTCGTCGAGCGATACGGGATCAACACCCGATTCTCCCATGAGCTGGTAGAGGTCGATCCCGACCAGCGCACAGCGTCCTTTGAGGTGAAACGGCCTGAAGGTACCATCCGCGAAACGTTCGGGTACGACTTCTTGCACGTCGCACCTCCCCAACGCGCACCGAAGTTCATACGTGACAGCTCGCTCGCCGGTGCGAGTCCTTTGGGTTGGATTCCGGTTGACCGTCACCGACTCACGCACGTTCGATATCCCGAGATCTATGCGCTCGGTGATGTCTCTGACGCTCCGACGTCAAAGACCGGGGCGGCGATACGTCGACAGGCGCCCGTGGTCGTGGCCAATGTCCTTTCGACGCTGGCGCGACGTGAGCCCACGGCCCACTACGACGGATACGCGGCGTGCCCGTTCACGACAGCGCGAGGAAAGATGGTGCTCGCGGAGTTCGACTACAGCCTCAGTCCGCATCCAACGATCCCGTTCATCAACACCCAGCGAGAGCGCTCTGACATGTGGTTCGTCAAACGCTACGGTCTACCCGCGTATTACTGGAATGTGATGTTGCGCGGGCGAGGCTGATCGGTTCGACGAGCGACGCGAAGCGCGCTCGGTGCGACACCTAGGAATTGCTTGATTTGGCGACTCATCGCGGCCTGATCGGTGAACCCGCATTCGACGGCAATGTCGGCCAACGCGCGATCGCTCTGTATGACGCGATGGATGGCCTCTTCAACTCGCACTCGCACGATCAAACGACTGGGGGCGAGACCCACGAAGCGTTGCATGCGACGTTCCAGCATGGCCGTCGACATTCCCGCGGCACTGGCGAGGTCTGAAGCGGTGATCTGTTCTCGAAAGCGCGCGTGAGCAGTCGCCAGAGCGATCTCAAGACCCTTCATGCCAGCGCGATGTGCCGGCGTCTCTTCGTCGACTGATACCGCGGCGATCGCCACGGGCGTCCCCTCTTCGTCGTGAAGGAGCGATTTGTTGGTGATGTACCAGCCCAGTGATCCGTCACGACGCGTGATGAGCTCGAGTTGGCGTCGCACGGGGTGTCCGCTACTCAACACCGCCGCATCTTGGGCTGCGTACGAAAGCGCGAGCTCGGGGGCGAAGAGATCATTGGCGGTCTTGCCGATGACCTCGGTGACGCTGCGCCCGGATGCTCGTTCAGCGAATGCTTCGTTGACGAGGAGATACTTGCCGTGGACGTCCTTCAAGGAGAACATGACACGCGGTATGCCTTCAAAGACGGCCGCGAGCTCGAGGGCCCCACGGGGCAGTTCTTCTGGCACGTTGCCGATCCCCCTTTTGGCTGAGCCATCAGGTCACTTGAATCGATTCGACACCAAACAGTATCGATGGGCACAAGACAACCCGAGTGCGCCCCAACGATACTGCCCTTGTGAATTACGTTGACACCCACGACTCTCTACCCCTCGACGACGATGCGCTGAGTGCGAGCGCGGTCGCACTGGCGACCAGTCTCATCAACGAAGCGCACGACGCTCGTAGCAAGCGTGAGCTTCGTCAGGGAAAGAGGATCGATCGACTCTTACAAGATCCCCAGGGACTCGCTTTCATGCTCACCCTCACCGACGAGGTGCTTCGTATTCGCGATCGTCGTCGCGCGGCTCGTCGTCTGCGGGACTTGACGCGCGACACGGCGCGTCGTGGTTTCCTCGGTCCCCTGGACCGAGGACTGCTCGGCATCGGTACGACTCTCGCGGGATTGCTGCCGGGCTTCGTGATGCCCTTGGTCGCAGCGCGGGTGCGTAAGGAGTTGTCGGGCTTTGTCATCTCAGCAGACGGCGCGGCGCTTTCACGTCACATCGCACGCCGAAAGAAAGAGGGCGTGCGGGTCAACGTCAATCTCCTAGGTGAAGCGGTCCTCGGCGACGACGAAGCGCGCACCCGTCTCAAGGGGGTGATTGCGCTCCTCGGCCGCCCCGACGTCGAATATGTCTCGGTCAAGATCAGTTCAATCTGCGCGCAGATCAATCAAGCGGCGTTCGACGATGAGGTGGAGCGCATTGGTGAGCGATTGAGAGCCCTCTACGACGCTGCACTCGGGTTCGATCCGCCCAAGTTCGTCAACCTGGACATGGAGGAGTATCGCGACCTCGAGCTCACGGTTGCGGTGTTTCAAAGAGTGCTCGGTGAGGAGCGTTACAGAGGCCTTGACGCCGGCATCGTCGTGCAGGCATATCTGCCTGATTCTTACCAAGTACTCCAACGACTCATTCCCTGGGCTCGAGAACGTCGTGCGCGCGGCGGAGGATCTATCAAGATCAGGATCGTGAAGGGCGCCAACCTGGCGATGGAGCGGGTGGTTGCGGAGTTGGCCGGTTGGCAACTGCCCACCTATACGACCAAAGCGGAGGTCGACGCGAACTACAAACGCATGATCGAGTATGCCTTTGATCCATCGAACCTCGAGGCCGTGCGTATTGGCATCGCGAGTCACAATCTGTTCGAGGTTGCCTGGGCGATGGTACTCGCGGACGCGCGAGGCGTCGCGTCGATGATCGAGATCGAGATGCTCGAAGGCATGGCGGTCTCGATCGCTCAGGCCGTGGCCGCGAAGACCGGCGGACTGTTGCTCTACACGCCTATTGC
>JAJXXA010000100.1 GCA_021781335.1 Actinomycetes bacterium | reverse complement strand
TTGCACTCGATCCGCACGGCACTGTGGATCGTGCTGGTGGTGCCCTGTCTGATCGTGGTGGCGACGCGCACGTGGCGGTGGCGCTCGCACAAGGTCTACGTGACGAACCAGCGCGTGATCGTCAAAGGTGGGGCGCTGCAACATCATCGTGGCGAAGTGGCGCTGCACGACATCGTCACGACCCAAGTCGACCAGCGTTTGATCGAGCGCCTGAGTCGACGAGGGTTCGTGACCCTCGACACCCGAGAAGGTGCGATGCACCTGGGCCTCGTTCGTCATCCGAGTGCGCTGTGCCGTCTCATAGAGCGAGAACGCATGGCGATTCAACGCGACGATGTGGCCTATGACACGGTGTTTGACTTCGACCCGCCAAATGTCCACAACTTCGAAATCAATCCACGCCGCCGCTATGGACGTCGCGCTGATTGAGTTGCCCGTCTCGTGCACTACCGTAAGTGTCGTGATTACTCGATACCGCTGCAACGCCTGTGGAAACCTGACCCGCTTCGACGTGGTCGAGACCACATCGATCCGATCGTTCCATCACTACACCGTTGGTGGTGAATTGTCGATCGAAGAACCTGAAGTGATCGCGACGACCATCGAATCCGTCACGTGTCGCTGGTGTGGGCACGGACGAGATGTAGAGGTCCTCAGCGACGCCGAGTAGTGCGGTGAGAAGCTTTGACGCCCCACGGCGGCGTGCGGCCCCGGCGTCATTCACCGCAGTCACCCTGGACGGCGTGCAGAGGTCGCACACCTTTCGTGGGATCACCCTGGTGGTGGCGGTCAAGACGCGCTGTGATGGTTGTCGCGACTTCCTCAATGCCAGCCTTCAAGAGTTCGCACCTCTCGATCTCATCATCGTGAGTGCCGGCGGCGACGACGAGGGCGAGTGGGTGAATGCTCAGCACCCGGTGCTGATCGCTCCGCGCTTGATGGAGCAGCTCGATATCCGATGGCCGCCGTTCTACGTGGTGATCGACGCCTCGACTTCTGAAGTCGTGAGCGAAGGCGTCGTCTTCGCACCCGAGCAAGTCGCTGATGAGATCGCAGCATTTCTGGCGTGAGATGTCACACACCCTCGCGAGAGTGGAGTAAAGCGAAAGGTGTGAGATGGCAAGTGGTATCGAATTTTCAATCAGCTGCAACGACTGCATTCGTCGAGGGACGAATGATTGTGCCGATTGTCTTGTCAGTTTCGTGCTCGGCGAGACACCGGACGAGTTGGTGATGACGAGCACCGACGCCCAGGTCGTGCAGCTCTTCGCCGCGCAGGGCATGATTCCTCGGCTCAAGTTCCAACATCGACCCGCGTCGAGCACGTCCTAGCCCCGTGTAGTGACTAGCGTGGTGCCATGGCGCGCCACCTCCTGGTGACCAATGACTTCCCCCCAAAAGTTGGTGGAATTCAGGTCTATCTTCACGAACTGTGGCGACGCCTCGAACCGGGTCGAGGCGTCGTGCTCACGGCTTCGTCCCACGAAGAGGCGTCGTCCTTTGATGAGAGCGCCGATGTGAGCGTCGAACGCGTGGACATGAAGACACTGTTCGCACCCACCCCCAAGGTGCGTCGTGCGATCGAGGCGGCCATTGAACGTCATCAGCCCGAGCTGGTGTTGCTGGACCCGGCCTGGCCGCTGGGTCTGCTCGGACCGAGTCTGTCGAGGCCGTACGGCGTCGTGCTGCACGGCGCTGAAGTGGCGATCCCCGGGCGACTTCCCTTCGTGGCGTCGTCGTTTCGATACGTACTTCGAAACGCCAGTGTGGCGCTGTGTGCTGGTTCGTACCCCGAGGCTGAGGCTCGACGTGTTGCCGCGGAGTACATGCCACCGGTGATCCAAGTCCCGCCGGGGGTCGACACGTTGAAGTTTCACCCGCTGGATCCGTCACGACGCGCGGAGGTGCGGCGCTCGTTGGGCCTGCCGCCCGATGGACTGCTCGTGAGTTCGTATTCGCGACTCGTCCCACGAAAAGGCATGGACACGCTGCTTCGAGCGAGCGTTCAGTTGCGCTCGACGTTTCCCGACCTGCACGTCGCTCTTGGGGGTGCCGGGCGCGACCGCTCGCGCCTCGAGCGCCTTGCGCGCAGGCTCGACGCGCCGGTCACCTTTCTTGGGCGCGTGCCCGATGAACATCTGAGTGAGTGGTTGGGCGCGAGCGACCTCATGGTGATGGACTGTCGTAGTCGTTGGCTGGGCCTCGAACAAGAGGGCTTCGGCATCGTCTTTGTCGAGGCCGCAGCGAGTGGCGTTGCGCAAGTGGCTGGACGTTCGGGCGGGAGTCACGAGGCAGTGTTGGACGGCGTCACCGGTGAGGTCGTCGAGAATTCGAGAAGTGCGCGCGCCCTCGCCGCCGCGATGAAATCACTCCTCATCAACCCCGATCGACGTCACGAGTACGCGCACAACGCACGAGTGCTCGCGACCACTCGCTTCGACTGGGACATATTGGCCGGGACGCTCGCTCGTGAACTCACTGCGTTCGACCACTTCGTTGACGCCCGCCCGCTGCCCTAAGGTGTACATCGAAGGAGGGACCGTGGCGCAACGAGCGACAGTTTCAATCATGGTCAACGCATCGCCCGAAACTGTCTATCGAGTAATTACGGACTTCCCCAACTACGTCACGTGGGTCAGTGAACTCAAAAGGATCGATGTGCTCGAGCACGATGGTGAGGGCCGACCCGTGTCTGTTCAATTCCGCGCGGCGGCCTTTGGACGCTCGACGACCTACGTCTTGCG
>JAJXXA010000029.1 GCA_021781335.1 Actinomycetes bacterium | reverse complement strand
GCGCAGATCGACGCCACGATCTCTTCGGGCTTAAAGCCTGGGTGCTCCTTCTCGAGCTGTGCCAGCGCTTGCTCGATGGCGTACGCGCGAAGACGCGCTCCTCGACGTTTCTCTAGGTCAACCTTGGCCATGCTTCTCCTTAAAGGGTTCTTGTCCGCATTGACACCACGCGCGAGAAGTGCGCGCCGTGTGCCTCGACAAGCGATTGTGCTGTTCGCGTCACGACGCGCAGTGTGCCACTAAATGCGTGCGTCTGCGCGCTTTTTGAGTGGTGAACGTGGGCGCCCGACATCGTGTGGACATTCACCCAGGACCGACGCACGGTCGCGTCCAAACGAGAGAATGATTTCACCCTGAAATAATAGCGAACTTAAGGGTAATTGCCCTTTTTAGCGGCTCGCTGCTGCGAGAACCTGTGCGGCGGTGAAGTCCCGGTCAGCCTGACCGTCGAAGCTTGAGGCGAGCGGCGTCAACAATGCGAGGTCTAACAGCGCAGAGAGCGCCTTCAGCATCTCTCGCAACTCGGGGGGTGGGGGGAAGTATTCGTCCTCGACCGTCACGGTATCGACGGTGACGCCGCCAAGGGGGTTGAGGGCATCGAGGACTTCGTTGACGAGCGACTCGGGCGCCGATGCACCTGCGGTCACGGCGACCGTACCCGAGAGGTCATCGGGCAGTTCTGAGGCACGATTGACTCGGATAACCCGATTCGATCCCACCGCCTCGGCGACTTTGGTGAGGGCAACAGTATTGGACGAGTTCGCCGATCCTATGACCACCACCGAATCCGCATCGCTGGCGATGGCCCGAAGGGCGGCTTGACGATTGGTCGTGGCGAAGCAGAGGTCACTGCGATTGGGCATCCAGATGTCAGGGAACTTTTCCTGGGCGTAATCGCGAAGATGTTGCCATTCGTCGAAACTCAAGGTCGTCTGGCTCAAGAGAGCGAACGGACCTTCACCGCCTTGGAGGCGGTCAATGTCCTCGGTCGACTCAATGAGGTGCACTGACGCTGGCGCCACGGCCATGGTCCCGACCGCTTCCTCGTGGCCTTCATGACCCACGTAGAGCACCGTGTAGCCCTTTCGAGCTCGCACCTTGAGCTCGTGATGCACCTTGGTCACCAACGGGCACACCGCGTCGATGACCGTGCCACCGCCACGACGCGCGGCCTCGATGACCTCTGGCGGCGATCCGTGGGCGCTCAACATCACCGGCGCCCCCGGTGGGACGTGGGCGACGTCATCGACAAAGACCACGCCTAAAGACCTGAAGTAGTCGACCACGAAGCGGTTATGGACGATCTCGTGGTAGCAGAACACGGGCGGCTCAAACACCCGGGTCATCCAATCAAGTGCCTTGATGGCCTTTTCGACTCCCGCGCAAAAGCCCCGCGGCGCCGCCAGCACGACTCTTTCCACACTCACGCCTGTAAGCCTAGTTACCGTAACGGCCAACAGTGCCTAGGCTGGAGGGGTGTCGGGTGCGCTCATTTCCTCAATTTCTGAAGGTTCACCCGCGTCGCGGGTGGATCTCGCGGTGGGTGACGCCCTCATTTCGGTCAACGGCCGAGAACCCAGTGACATCATTGAATACCAGCGCCTGATCGATGGCGCCGAGGTCACGTTGCTCGTGCAACGCGGCGAAGAGCCTTTGGCTCGAAAGATCACCCTACACAAAGAGGTGGGCCAGCCGCTCGGGCTCTCCATTGACTCTGCGGTCTTTGACCGCATTCGTACGTGCGACAACCATTGTTCGTTCTGCTTCATCTACCAGCTGCCCAAGGGGATGCGACGTTCGCTGTACGTAAAGGATGACGATTTTCGCTTGTCGTTCCTGTACGGCAATTACACGACCTTGACCAGATTCACTGAATTCGACCTGGAACGAGTGGTCGACGAGGGACTTTCACCGCTCTACGTATCGATCCACTCGACCAATCCAGAACTTCGAGCACAGATGTTGAGAAACCCTCGCGGCGCAACGAGTTTGCGCTGGCTGCGTGAGTTGTTGCGAGCCGGTATTGAAGTCCACGCCCAGGTGGTGGTCTGTCCCGGTGTGAATGACGGCGCAGAACTCGAGCGGACGCTGCACGACGTCGTCTCGCTCTACCCCGAACTCACATCGGTGGCCCTCGTGCCGGTGGGCGTGAGTGATTTCTCTTTCGAAGAGACCATGCGACCCCACACGGTTGACGAGGCGCGCCAGGTCGTCGCGCTCGCCGAGAAGTTCCAGGGAATTACGAAGGACGTCCTCGGTCGGGTGACGGTATTCGCGAGTGACGAGTTCTACTTGGTCGCCGGCGCAACACCGCCGTCTGCGACCAAGTTCGAAAGCCTCGACCAGGCGGAGAACGGTATTGGTCTCGTCGCGGCGTTCTGTGAGAGTTTCGCCAACGATTACAAGATGGACAAACTCGGTACCGGCTTCTTCCAGTCCGTCGACGGCGCGCCCGAGTGGGGGTACCGAGCGGTGCGCTCGACCACCCACGACGTCGCCCGAGGCGACAGAGTAACAGTGATCACCGGTGAATACGCCGCACCAATCCTTCGTGGCCTCTTTGACGATCACGGCTTCAGTGACGTCGAGGTCCTTCCCGTGAAGAACACTTATTTCGGAGGCAATATCAAGGTCGCGGGGCTTCTCACCGGTCAAGACCTGAGCGCCGCACTCAACGATGTCTCGCCCGATACCTTGTTTCTCCTGCCTGACGTATGCCTCTCTGAAGGAAGATTCCTCGACGGGCTTACACTGGATGATCTACCTCATCAAGTGATCACGGTCGCCACGACCGGTCAAGATCTGCGAAGCACCCTTGAGTCGGTGCGCTCAAAAGGACTGGTTTCATCATGAAAAAACCTCAGGTCGTCATCGTTGGACGACCCAATGTCGGCAAGAGCTCTCTCGTGAACCGTCTCGCGGGCAAGCGACTCGCCGTAGTCGAAGAGCATCGCGGCGTCACTCGTGACCGAAAAGCGGTTGAAGTGGAATGGCGCGGTATCACCTTTGATGTCGTCGACACCGGTGGATGGCTCGAGGCGGGGAACGATCTCGAAAGCAAAGTCTCGCGTCAGGCAGACGAGGCCTTGCGCAGCGCAGACCTCGTGCTCTTGGTCGTCGACATCACGACTGGCATGGTCGACGAAGACACCCACGCCGCACGTTGGGCGCTCAAGAGCGGACGTCCGGTCGCGCTCGTCGTGAACAAGGTGGACGACACTCAACACGAGGCCCTCAGTTGGGAATTCCTTAGGCTCGGTGCGGGAGACCCCCACACCGTCAGCGCCCTTCACGGTCGCGGTGCCGGCGACCTGTTGGATTACATCGTTGATCAACTCGGTGAGCAGATTGAAGTTGAAGAGATGGCCGACGCCGACGATGACGGTGCGTTGCGCGTGGCCATCGTCGGACGACCCAACGTGGGTAAGTCGACGCTCTTCAATCAATTGATCGGTGAGGAACGTTCGGTCGTGCACGACATGCCCGGCACCACGCGCGACGCCATCGACACCGTCGTAGAGACCGAAGCCGGCCTCATCCGTTTCATCGACACCGCGGGCATGCGTCGGCGGGCGAAGACCGAAGCCGGCCTCGAGACCTACGCGGTCCTGCGCAGTCTCGACGCACTCGACCGCGCCGATATCGCGGTACTGGTCATCGATGCCACCATTGGTGCCACGGGACAAGACCAACGACTCGCCGAGCGCATCTCCGCCGCCGGATGTCCATCGCTGGTCGTGCTCAACAAATGGGAGCTGGTGCCCGTCGAAGCCCGCGATTCGGTCCTCGCGACCGTCGGCGACAAATTGGCGTTCTTGGGTGACGCACCCGTGATGAAGACGACCGCCACTACCGGCAAAGGCGTACACCGGATTCTTCCCGCTCTCTCCATTGCGGCGGCGGACTACGTCAAGCGGGTGCCCACGGGTGCACTGAACCGGGCTATTCGTGACCTGCAGATCAAGCAACCCGCTCCGACCGGCAAGATTCGCTACGCCGTCCAGGGCGCCAGCGAACCTCCCACATTCACCTTGTTCGTTGCGGGCCGACTGCCCGCCACGTACATGCGCTACGTCGAGAGGTCCCTACGTGAACGCTTCGAGCTCGGCTCGACGCCGCTTCGAGTACGTGTCCGAGTCGAATAGTGGCGAAGTGGTGTGAGACGTGCGATCGACCCGTCGAGGGCGACGTGTGCGAAGTCTGTGGCAATGAAGTCCACGAACCCACCAAGGAGCCGATGCCTTGGATGTGGCGTTTCTTCATTGTCTCCACGGCGATCTATCTCGTGTGGCGGATTTATCAATTAATTTCTTGGTTATCGCACTAGGAGGTGCTGCGTGCCCATTTACGCGCTCGACGACCGTACACCGACTATCCATCCCGACGCGTTCGTCCATCCCGACGCCGTCGTGATTGGTGATGTTCGCATCGGAGCGGGCTCATCGATCTGGCCCAGTGCGGTGCTGCGCGGTGACTACGGCACGATCATCGTCGGCGAACGCACGTCGATCCAAGATGGAGCCGTTGTCCACGCCGTCGCGCAATTTCCCACGGTCATCGGCGACGACTGCGTCGTGGGACATCTGGCCCACCTCGAAGGATGCGTCATCCACGACCGTGCGCTCGTGGGAAGCGGCTCGATTGTCCTGCACGAAGCCAACGTCTTCAGCGGAGCAACGGTCGCTGCCGGAGCAGTTGTGCGCAACCGCATGGACGTACCCGCCAATTCGCTCGCGGTAGGCGTACCCGCTCAGATCAAACCCGACGCCAGCTCTGAGCAACTCATCAGTGCGTCGGCGGCTCTCTACGTGCAAAACGCGCAGCGCTACAAGAAGGAACTACGCCAACTCTAGGAGTTGGACACCTCGACCAGACGGTCGAGCGCTGCTTTCGCTCGGCCATCGCTCACGCTCACGCTCGCCAACTCGAAGCCTTCACGGAGAGTCGAACAGCGTCCCGCCACCATGAGTGCGAGTGCGGCGTTCGCGCACGCCACGTCGAACACCGGACCGGGCGTGGCGTCGAGAAAATCGTGAACCACCTTGACATTGTGCGCTATGTCACCACCTCGAATCGCCGCGACGTCGTGTCGTCGACCCAGCTCGCCGGCTGCGTCGAGGCGCTGGATGCTCACACCTTCAGGGGTAATAACGTGCAAGGTCGAATCTGCGCCGAGCGAGAGCTCATCGAGACCATCGTCCGCGTTCACCAGGATCGCGTATTTGATACCTCGCGTGTGAAGGACATGGGACATGTGTTCCAAGAGATGACGTTGTGCTACGCCAATGAGTGATCGTTCGACCTTGGCGGGATTGGCCAACGGTCCGAGCACATTGAAGATCGTGCGAAACGAGAGCGCGCGACGTATTGGCGTGAGATAGCCCAGGCCGTGGTGAAACGTGGGCGCGAACAAGAAGCCGATGCCCGCCTCATCGAGACACAATCGAACCACCTCGGGGCTCGGGTCGAGTCGAACGCCCAGGGCCTCGAGGACGTCGGCTGAACCGACTGAGGAGGAGGCCGCCCGATTACCGTGCTTGGCGACCGGAACGCCACATCCCGCAACCGTCAGGGCAGCCATCGTTGAAATGTTCACCGTGTGCAATTGGTCGCCACCGGTGCCGACGAGGTCGATCGCGTCAGCACTCACCGAGAGGGGCTTTACCGACGCCATCATGGCGTCTATGAATCCCGTCATTTCGTCGGGTGTTTCTCCTTTGGCGGTCAAGGCCGTAAGGAAACTGGCGATAAGCACGCCTTCGACCTGTCCTTCGAGGATTGCGGCGAGCGCGTCGCGCGCCTCAGCACGTTCGAGATTCGTACCGCGCACAAGTGGATTGAGGACGTCGCGCGCGAATGCGGCGTTGCTATTGGCTTCGAGACCGGTCGGCATAGAGACAAGTTAGTCGTGTGCTGGGTATTCGGTCATGCAACTACGATTCTCAGATGGCGTCAACCTACCTCGACAGCATCATCGCGTGGCATCGCGCTCGCGCGCAACGTGACGCTCGAAGTTGGCGTGAGCGACTGGAGACAGTCAAGTATTCAGGCCCATCGCTCTATGAATCACTGCGTTCACTGGATTCTCCCTACGTCGCGGTGATAGCTGAGATCAAGAGACGGTCGCCCTCCAAGGGCTGGTTGGGCGAGCATCTGGATCCCGCCGAGTTGGCACACGCCTACGCCAAAGGCGGCGCGCGAGCGCTCTCGGTCCTCACCGACGTGCCACACTTCGCTGGGTCGATGAACGACCTGCGCGAGGCTCGCGCGGCGGTTTCGTTGCCCATCTTGCGAAAAGACTTCACCGTGAGCGAAAACGACGTCATCGACTGCGCCGAAATGGGTGCCAGTGCGGTGCTCTTGATCGTGGCGGCCCTCGAGGTCGAAGAGCTTCGACGCTTCATGGAAGTCGCCACGGCCATTGGCCTCGATGCGCTGGTTGAGGTGCACGACGACCGCGAGGCGACGATTGCGCTCGACCTCGGGGCGCGAATCATTGGCGTCAACCAACGAGATCTTCACACCTTTGAGGTCAAACCCGACAACGCGGCACGCGTCATCGCCTCACTTCCGCACGACGTCGTGACGGTGGCCGAATCGGGCATGTCGTCACGCGGTGACGTCGAGACCGCTGGGGCGGCAGGATTCGATGCCGTACTCGTCGGCGAGAGCTTCGTGCGGGCGTCTGACCCGTCGAGCACCGTGGAACTCTTCGCGACGGTCAAGCGGGTCGGGCGTGACTGACCTCATTCGCGGCGAACATTTGATCAAGATTTGTGGCGTCACCACACAGAGTGACGCGCGCGCCGTCGTCACGCTTGGCGCGAGTGCGGTCGGACTGATCTTGAGCGAGTCGCGACGGCGCGTGACTGTAGAGACTGCGGGTGACATCGTTCGCGAGGTGCGCCGCGACGTCGCATGCGTCGCCGTTGTGCGCAACGAGTCCGATGCGTACATCCTCGACTGCGTCGACACGACCGATGTTGACGCCGTACAGGTGCACGGAACGCTGAGTGAGGAATTGCGACGCGGACTACGCGAGCGCGGGGTTGCCCTCATTAAGGCACTCGGCACCGACAGTGACGAACTGGTGGCCTTCGACGATGAACTCGTCGACGCGGTGCTCGTCGACGGACCCACCCCCGGCAGCGGCGCAGCGCACCCATGGTCGCAACTCACGTCGAGGGTGTTCCACGTGCCCCTGATCGCGGCCGGTGGCCTCACACCCGATAACGTCGCAGACGTGATCGCACAGGTAAAACCGTGGGGCGTAGACGTTGCAACCGGCGTCGAAACGTCACCGGGCATCAAAGATCTGAACCGAGTCAAAGACTTCATTCGCGCAGCCTCACTCGCCTTTGAAGCAGGGGAGTGAAGTGAGTACGGATCGTCAATTCATGTCAGCACCCGGTGCCCTCGGTCATTTCGGCGAGTTTGGGGGGCGATTTGTGCCCGAGGCCCTCATGCCCGCGTGCCTCGAGCTCGAGTCCGCGTTCATCGACGCGTGGGGCGACCCCGAGTTCACCGCGCAGTACCGGACGGTCTTGCGCGAGTTCGCGGGAAGACCGACACCGGTGACACCCCTTCGTCGATTGTCAGCACAACTCGGTATTGAGCTCTTCGCCAAACGTGAGGACCTCGCCCACACTGGTTCGCACAAGATCAACAACGTGATCGGCCAGACCCTACTCACCAAGAGAATGGGTAAACAGCGAGTAATCGCCGAGACCGGTGCGGGACAGCACGGTGTTGCGACCGCCACAGCGTGCGCGCAGATGGGCCTCGAGTGCACTGTCTTCATGGGCGAGATCGACACCGAGCGTCAGGCCCTCAACGTGTTTCGAATGGAACTACTAGGTGCCACGGTGGTGCCGGTGACGTCGGGGAGTCGAACCCTGAAAGATGCGGTCAACGAGGCCATGCGCGAATGGGTGACTTGCGTCGAAGACACCCATTACTGCCTCGGTTCGGTGATGGGCCCCCACCCGTTTCCCTGGATGGTCCGCGAGATGCAGAGCATTATTGGTCACGAAGCGCTCCAACAAATGGATGATCTCGGAGCGTCAATACCTGACTTCGTGGTGGCGTGCGTGGGGGGAGGGTCAAACGCGGCGGGGATTTTCTCCGGCTTCGCCAACACCAGCGCCCGACTCGTTGGAGTTGAAGCGGCCGGCGGCAGCGCCGTGGGCAAGGGTTCACCCGGTGTCCTTCACGGCATGCGCTCGCTGCTCATGCAAGATGAATTCGGCCAGATAGAAGAGGCGTATTCAATTTCTGCGGGTTTGGACTACCCGGGAATCGGACCAGAGCACGCTCATCTCGCTGATATCGGACGAGCCGAGTACTACGCCATTGGCGACGACGACGTCATCGGGGCGCTCGAAGTGCTCAGCCTCAGCGAAGGCATCATCCCCGCTCTCGAGACGGCGCACGCCGTTGCCTGGATTTTGAAGGAGGCCGGCCGCGAGATTCCCTTGGGATCAAGAGTCCTCTTGAACCTGTCGGGACGTGGTGACAAGGACGTCGCACAGGTGCGCGAGATCCTACGGGGCCAACAATGACGAGCCTCGAGAAACATTTACGAGAACTTCGCGCGTCGGGTCGCAAAGCCCTGGTGCCGTATTTCGTCGCCGGTCTCACGCCCGATTGGATCACTCACGTCGAGGCCGCCGTGCACGCGGGTGCTGATGCGGTGGAGATAGGCATCCCGTTTTCGGACCCGATGATGGACGGTGTCGTGATTCAAGAGGCCGCGCTTCGCGCCCTCGACGCCGGCACCAACCTTGACTCGATCGCCAGTGATCTCACGGCCCTCTCGGTGTCGGTTCCCTTGATTGCGATGACCTACTTCAACATCTTTCACCACTACGGTGTGGAACGCGCTGCCGGAAAGCTTGCGACCAGTGGCATCACTGGAGCGATCGTCCCGGATCTGCCGCTCGAAGAGGGCAGGGAGTGGTTCGACGCATGCGCCAGGCATGACGTCGCCACGGTTCTTCTTGTCGCGCCCTCGACACCACCCGAGCGAGTCAGCGCGATCTGCGAGGCGTGCCGGGGCTTCTGTTACGCCACCGCACGTATGGCGGTGACGGGTCGCTCCACAGACGCCGGCGAAGGTGCGCACGTTGTCGAGCGCATACGCGCCGCCAGCGACATCCCTGTGTACATCGGCATCGGCATCACCACTCCCGCTCAGGCCCACGACGCCTGTACGACGAGCGACGGTGTCATCGTGGGTTCGCTACTCGTTAAGGCGATTCTCGACGGTGCGAGCGCCTCTGACGTCGAGCAGATGGTTCACCAATTCCGCCAAGCGATTGACTGAATTGAGCTAGTCGCGCTCGCTCGTTGCGACCTCGGTCCGGCGCGCATCGACGCCGGGCGAGACCGGGATGAAACCGGCCGTGACAGTGCGCGAGGAGCCGCGGACAAAAATCTCCCAAATGCCACGCAGAACCATTACGGGGGTGTTAAATCATATGTGGGACGCCAAACCCGGCGACCTGAAGTAATCCAATTTTGGGGGGTTTCAATAATGTCTGAACAGAAAATCGCGGATCCGGGTCCATTAGGACTCGCCGGATTCGCAATGACGACGTTCTGTCTGAGCACAGCGAACGCCAACCTATGGAAGGGCGCAGGCTTGACCGCCGCATTAGCCCTCGCCATTATTTACGGTGGCTTCGCGCAGTTACTCGCTGGCATGTGGGAGTTTGTGCGAAAGAATACCTTTGGTGCTTTGGCGTTCACCTCATATGGCGCATTCTGGATTGGTCTTTACATATTGCTGAAGGTTCCAGCGGTATCCTCTGGAATCGCCACCGACACCGTGGGAATTTACCTGCTGGCGTGGACAATCTTTACGCTGTACATGACTATCGCGGCATTCAAGACCAGCGGGGCTGTCCTCGCAGTCTTCGTGGTCCTGCTCGTGACGTTCGTGTTCTTGACCATCGGCGCGTGGGGTGCCGGTCACACCACCATGACTCACATCGGTGGCTGGCTGGGCATCTTGACTGCCATCCTGGCTTGGTACGCGTCTGCGGCGGGAGTAATTAACGAAACTCACGGAAAAGTAGTACTTCCGGTCTGGCCGCTCGGCTAAGGTACTTGTCACTGGTGTCTTGACACCGGACCCAACCGCCAACAGCGCCCCGGCCACAAGCTCGGGCGCTGTTGGCATTCTGGGCCACTTGCGAGCACGACCGCGACCTCTATTGAAAAGTAGTAGAAGTTAGTGCAGTCTATTTTTGATCTCGCAGCAGACGTTGCGAGAAAGTCTGAGTGGGGGACCGAATGACAGAAGCAAAGTTGGAAGCTTGGCTGGATGAGACTCGGAGTTTCGCACCGAGCCCCGAATTCGCCAAGCACGCGAACGCCCAGCCGTCCATTTACGCTGAAGCAGAAGCTGATCCTGTGTCTTGGTGGCGTCAACAGGCAGACCGATTGGAATGGCACAAGGAACCAACGGTCACACTCGAATGGGACCTGCCGTTCGCGAAATGGTTCAGCGACGGCACGCTCAACGCCAGTGTCAACTGTGTCGATCGACACGTTGCCGCCGGGCGAGGCGACAAGGTCGCCTACCACTGGGTGGGCGACGGCGAAACAGACTCTCGCACAATCACCTACCGTCAATTACAGGACATGGTCTGTCAGACCGCCAACGCACTAAGTGAATTGGGTGTCAAAACCGGTGATCGTGTCGCCGTGTACATGCCGATGATCCCAGAGGCCGTGGTAACACTGCTCGCCATCGTTCGTCTCGGCGCGGTGCACTCAGTCGTGTTCGCGGGCTTCTCCGCCGACGCCCTCTCGAGCCGGATCCTCGACTCGGACTGCACCTTTGTCGTCACCGCCGACGGAGCGTTCCGGCGCGGTGCGCCAAGTCCACTCAAGCCCGCGGTTGACGAAGCTCTCCTGTCGTGCCCCAACGTGAAAAAGGTGCTGGTCGTTCGTCGAACCGGCGGCGACGTCCAGTGGGTCGAAGGCAGAGACGTGTGGTGGCACGACGCCGTTGAGCACCAGAGCACCGAGCACACGCCCGAGTACTTTGCCTCCGAGCACACGATGTTCATCATGTACACCTCCGGCACGACTGCCAAGCCCAAAGGCATCTACCACACGACCGGTGGTTACCTCACCCAGGTGGCCACGACCTACAACTACGTCTTTGATGTGA